>CAINDT010000074.1 GCA_903847495.1 uncultured Actinomycetes bacterium | reverse complement strand
GGTGAAGGCGAAGAAGGCGGGCACGGTGACAATCACGTGCAAACTGAATGCCAAAGCGCGTGCCGCGCTCCGCAAGGGTGCGCTGAAGCTGACGTTGACGACGACGTTCACTGAGACGGGCAAGACCGCCACCTCGACGACGCGCCGCATCACCGTGCCGCGCACGAAGCCGAGCACGCGCGCGTCGCACGGCCTGCTCGGCTAGCGACTCCTTCGCGTCGGAGTGCGATGGCGCGCTGCCCCACCGCCGCATGCCTGGGGTGGGATCAGCCTGCGGGCAGAATCTGAATGCGCGGCACGGGGTAGAGCTGGGGGTAGACGTGCTCAGCGCTCGCGGCCGAGGCAAAAGGATCGCTCCACTTCAGCAGGTGTGCGCCGCAGTGTTGAAACGTCGGGGTGCGATAGATACCCGCCGCGCGCGGCCAGCGGACGATCAGCGGAAAGTCGCCGGTTGACGTGTTCGGCAGGCCGCCAGCTGTCGCCGTCCAGGTGATCGTCCAGTTTCCGGAGGCTGCCTGCGCGACGTTGGTCGTCCAGCCGGGGATCGCAACCGTCTTGACGCTCGGCCAGGCTGTGCCGAGACGGACGACGAGGCGGTCGGTGGACTGGTCGGTGCCACACCCATGCGGGATCGTGATGGTCAGCTTCCCGCGCTTGCCGGCAATCGGACTCTCGCCCTTCAGCTCGATCGTCGCGTGTGCCGCCGCGAGCGGTGCGGTGATCAACGCGAGCAGCAGAAGCGCACCGAGGAGGTGCGGGAGGCGACTCACGATGCCGTCACGAGGCGCAGCGCGCCGGGCAAGCATCGGAACGTCGACGGTGTCGTGCCCGCCAGCTCGCCGTCGGCCTCGATCTGCAGCGGTGTCGCACCCGACACCTTCACCTCGACGCCCTTGACGTGCGTGATCTGCGGGTGCTCGCCGAGCGTGCCCGTGTAGAGGCGGTGCAGGTTGAGCGCGAGGTCCTTTGCGCCGACGTCGCCGACGAGCACCATGTCGAGCAGGCCGTCGTCCTGGCGCGCGCCGTGGGCGACCTTGATGCCGCCGCCGAGCGAGTGGCCAATCGCGCACACGATCGCCGAGGCGGTCACGTCCATCGGGCGGCCATCGAGCTCGACGTGGACGGGCGTGTTGGTGTACCCACGAAAGCCTTGGAAGGCGGCGATCAGGAACGTCGGCGTACCACCGAGGCGCTTCGACATCTGGTTGGCGCGCAGCGCGATCGCGCCGGTCACGCCGCAGGAGGCGGCGTTGGCGAAGCGGCGGCCGCCCTCCGGGTCGTCGGTGGCGAGCAGCTCGCCGACGTCGACCTTGCCGATCGGGCCCTCGGCGATCGCGCGGATCGCGTCGGCCGCTTTCGTGGGAATGGCGTGGCTGCGGATGAAGTCGCGGCCGGTACCACGGGCGATCACGCCGAGCGCCGCGTCGCCGAACGGGGTACCGCCGGGGCCGACGAGGCCGTTGACGACCTCGTGCACCGTGCCATCACCGCCGACCGCGACGACGACGTCGGCGCCGGCCATGCTCGCCTCCCGGGCCAGCTCGGTGGCGTGGCCGGCGGCCTCAGTGATGCGCTCCTCGACGCGCACGCCCAGGCGCTGCGCCTCCGCGACGAGCTGGGGCCACTCCTGGCCGGTCTTGCCGTTGGCGGACGCGGGATTAATGATCAGGACGACGCGACGGCTCATTTGGGCTTGGGCTCCGAGAGGAGGGCGCCCAGGGCGACGGGCGCGGCGGTCAGGAAGGCAGCGCGGTGCTCGTCGGCCGTCCACTGGGTGGCCGGAGCATCGACGACGTTCGAGCAGACGAGGAACGAGCCGGCGGAGATGCCGCGCAGCGGCGCGAGCGTGAGCAGCGTGGCGGTCTCCATGTCGACGCCGACGGCGCCGCGCGCGGCCCAACGGCGGTCGAGGTCGTCGTCCGGATCGAAGTAGAGGTCGGTCGTCGCGACGAGGCCGACGCGCATGCGCACGCCGAGGTGCTTGGCGTCGTGGACGGCGGCGTGCACGATCTCGAAGTCGGCCATCGGTGCGTGCGGCTCGCCGCCGACGAGCGCACGGCTGGCACCGTCGTGCGGGATCGCCGCGGCAGCGCAGAGCAGGTCGCCGGGCTGGAAGGCGGGGGAGAGAGAGCCGAAGGTGCCCAGCCGGACGATGCGCGTGACGCCTGCCTGCACCAGTTCCTCGACGACGAGTGCGGCCGAGGCGCCACCGATGCCGTGCGTCTGGATGCCGACGCGCTTGCCGTTGAACGTGCCGACGTAGCCCAACATCCCGCGGGCGTCACCGACCAGCGCTGCATCCTCGAGTACCTCCGTGGCGAGCAGTTCGACCCGCTTGGGGTCGCCGACGATCAGGACGTGGGTGCCGAACGCGCCGGGCTCGGAGGTGACGACTTCTGCCATTCCGGCATCGTAGGGGCGCGGTACCGTGTCCGCATGTCGCACGCGCCTGCCGCCTCGCCCGTCCGCGCGGGTGCCGGCGCGATCCTGGCGCTGACGGTCGCCTCGGCGACGATGTTCATGATCCCGTACTCGACGCAGGCGATCGTGCCGGAGATCGGCCGCAGCCTCGCCGTCGGTCCTGCTGTGACGGGCCTGACGATCACCGTCGTCGTGGTCGGCATCGCGCTCGGGGCGTGGCTGATGGGACCGCTGTCGGACCGCATCGGGCGACGCTCGGTGATGTTCGGCTCGTGCGCGCTGCTCGCCGTGCCGACGATCCTGATCGCCTTCGTCTCCGGCATCGTCGAGCTGCTGATCCTGCGCTCGCTGCAGGGACTGCTGTTGCCGGGACTGCTGACCGTCGCAACCGCCTACATCTACGAGGCGTTTCCGGCCAAGCGCGTGCCGACCGTCGTCGGCGTGTACGCCGCGGCGCTTGTGCTCGGCGGCTTCCTCGGTCGCACGATCCCCGCCGTGCTGGTGGAGCACATCGGCTGGCGTGAGTCGCTCGCTGTGCTGGCCGTCCCCGTCCTGATCAGCGCGGTGCTGATCCGCATCCTGCTGCCCGTCGCGCCGCCGCCGCCGAAGGCGCGGTCGCCGCTGCGTGCGCTCAAGGCGCACCTGCGCAATACGCCGATCCTGCTCAACGCATTCGCCGCCGGCGCGACGTTCTTCGCCTTCGTCGGCCTCTTCTCCGTGCTCGCGTACCGGCTCGAGTCCGATGTGTTCGGGATGAGCCACACGGAGGTCGGTGCGTTCTACATCGTCTGGCTGATCGGCGCGCTCCTGCCGCTCGCCACGCGCCTCGCCGGGCGCCTCGGGCCGCGTCGCGTGCTGCCCGCCTTCCCAGTGATCGCCGCGGCCGGCCTGCTCGTTGGCAGCATCCCGCTCTTGCTGCTCACGGTCGTCGGGATGATGGTGATGGCCGGCAGCCTGTTCTTCATGGTGGGCGTGGCGCAGCTGTTGGTGCCCCAGCTGACGCTGCGCGACCGGGGCAGTGCGATGAGCCTGCACCTGACGATCTACTACCTGCTCGGCTCGCTCGGGCCGTTTGCGATGGGCGCCGCGTGGAGCGCGGCAGGCTGGACCGGCGCGGTGTCCCTTGCGTTCGCCGCCCTCGTGGTCGCCTTCGTGTTGGCGGTGGTTCTCCGTCGTTCTGCCCCCAGCGACGCCGCACCCCAAGGCGAAACGGAGCCGCTGCTATCGTGAGTCCACTGACGCACCCGCGTCACCGACCCGCCGGAGCACCGTGAATCGGATCTTCAAGAACGCTGTTTTCCCGATTCTCGTCGTCATCCTGCTCGCGTTCCTCGCGCAGCGCCTGCTGCTGAACAACGACTCGTCCGAGGCGCCGCCGAAGACCTGGTCGACGATGCTCGGCGACCTCAAGGACGGCGACGTCACGGCGCTCGACCAGAACGTCAGCTCCAACAACGTCAAGGTCACGCTCAAGCCGGTCGACGGCAAGGCGGCGGAGAACTACACCGTCGGCATCCCGGGCGATGCCGCGTGGGACGAGGTCTACGAGGCCAACAAGGACAAGCTGACGATCACGGGCGCGCCGATCGAGGGCTCGTCGTGGGTCTCCATGCTGATCGGCATCCTGCCGTTCGTGCTGTTCCTCGGCCTCTGGCTGTTCCTGATGAACCAGATGCAGGGTGGCGGCTCGCGCGTGATGAGCTTCGGCAAGAGCAAGGCCAAGCGCATGAGCGTCGACTCGCCGAAGGTGACGTTCAAGGACGTCGCCGGCGCCGACGAGGCCGTCGAGGAGCTCCAGGAGATCAAGGAGTTTCTCGAGAACCCGAAGAAGTTCCAGTCGCTCGGCGCGAAGATCCCGAAGGGCGTGCTGCTGTTCGGGCCTCCTGGTACCGGCAAGACGCTCCTGGCGCGCGCCGTCGCGGGCGAGGCCGGCGTGCCGTTCTTCTCGATCTCGGGCTCCGACTTCGTCGAGATGTTCGTCGGTGTCGGCGCGAGCCGTGTCCGCGACCTCTTCGAGCAGGCCAAGCAGAACTCGCCGTGCATCATCTTCATCGACGAGATCGACGCCGTCGGCCGCCATCGTGGCGCCGGCATGGGCGGCGGCCATGACGAGCGCGAGCAGACGCTCAACCAGCTGCTCGTCGAGATGGACGGCTTCGAGGCCAACGTCAACGTCATCCTGATTGCTGCGACGAACCGCCCCGACGTGCTCGATCCGGCGCTGCTGCGCCCGGGCCGTTTCGACCGCCAGATCGTCGTCGATCGCCCCGACCGCTCGGGCCGCGAGGCGATCCTCAAGGTGCACTCCAAGGGCAAGCCGATCGGCGACGACATCGACCTCGGCGTGCTCGCTGGTCAGACGCCCGGCTTCACCGGCGCCGACCTCGCCAACCTGATCAACGAGTCCGCGCTGCTCACCGCGCGCGCCGGCAAGAAGACCGTGACGATGCACGAGCTCGAAGAGGGCATCATGCGCGTCCTCGCCGGGCCGGAGAAG
>CAINDT010000073.1 GCA_903847495.1 uncultured Actinomycetes bacterium | reverse complement strand
GGGCGTGAACTGCAGCGACACGTCCACGAACATATTGCCCGCCTTGTGCAGGAACACACCGAACGACGTGAGCGCGCAGGTCACCGTTGCCGATCCCTGCGTCGCCAGCTTCGCACGCCCCGTGCACATCAGCCCCGGATCGTTCGTCCCGGTGACGACCGCGGTGCCAGGCCCCGTCGACGAGATGAGCACGCTGATCGAGCCGTCGTCAAGCTGCTTGACGTCGCTTCCCGCAGCCGTCGGATTGGGCAGGCGCGGCACCACCACGACACCCAGCGACGTCGTGGTCGCCGCGCCGTCGGCTGCGGTGAACGTCAGCGTGGGGCGCAGCCGGTAGGCACCGTTGCGGCCGATCTTCTGCGCCGTGGCCGTGGGCTTGCAGAGGAGCGTCTGCGACTCCCCCGCCGTCGAGAACGTCGTGGCCGTCGCACAGAGCAGGCCAACAGGCGACGACGTGGTGACGCGCACAGCGCTGATCTCCGCCGTGCCGGCCCCGGGCGCCGTGACGGTCACGCGCAGCGTGCCGCTAGCCAGCACCTTCGGCTTCGAGGCGGTGGCCGACGCGGCCGATGCGGCGACCGGCAGGAGCAGTCCGCCGAGTACGGCGACGGCTACGCACAGCAGAAGTCGTCGAGTATTGACACGACGATGGAAGGAGCTGACGACGGCAGGCATGCAGCAACACTACTCGTTTTGCCCCCGCGCCACCAAGAAGCGCCCCCGGCAGCGCTTTCGGCGACGATCAGCCCTGCGAGTCGGAGCCGATATCGGCGCGCAGCTGCATCCCATCGAATGCGATCTGCGCCGCGGCCTCGTAGGCTGCGACCTTCGCAGCGTCGCCGTCAGCACCACGCGCGGTGACAGCCAAGACGCGGCCACCGGCCGTGACGAGCTGGCCACCGCCGATCGCCGTGCCGGCGTGGAAGACCGCGACATCGCGCTGGCGTCCAGCCTCGGCGACACCGCTGATCGGCGTGCCCGATTCGGACGACGCCGGATAGCCGCGCGACGCGAGGACCACCGTGACCGCGGCGCCGGGGATCGTGCGCAGCGTGCCGTCCTGCAGCGTGCCGTTGGCACAGGCCAGCAGGAACGGCAGCAGATCCTCCCCCAGCCGCGGCAGCACGGCCTCGGTCTCGGGGTCGCCGAAACGGACGTTGAACTCGAGCACCCGCGGGCCGGTCGCCGTGAGCATCAGCCCCGCGTACAGGCACCCCGAGAACGAGATGCCGCGCTTGAGGAGCTCGCGCAGGATCGGCTTGTGGACGGTGTCGACGATGTGCTGGGCCTCCTCGTCGGAGACGCCGGGGGCCGGCGAGATCGCGCCCATGCCACCCGTGTTGGGACCGGTGCCGCCCTCGCCGATGCGCTTGTAGTCGCGCGCACTCGGCAGCGGTACAGCCGCCTCGGCGTTGCACAGCGCGAGCACCGACAGCTCGGGGCCCTCCATGCGCTCCTCGATCACAAGCGTCGTGCCGGCGTCGCCGAGCGCGCCGGCGAGCAGGTCCTGCGCCGCCTGCTCAGCCTCGGCCGCGTCGTCGCAGATGATCACGCCTTTGCCGGCAGCCAGACCATCGGCCTTCACGACGCAGCGGCCGCCGAGCGCAGCGATCGCATCGCGCGCCTCAGCGAGCGTGGTGACGGCGAACGCCTTCGCGGTATCGACGCCGGCGGCCTCGAGCAACTCCTTGGTGAACGCC
The DNA here is from genome assembly GCA_903847495.1 of uncultured Actinomycetes bacterium. Lineage (GTDB taxonomy): Bacteria > Actinomycetota > Thermoleophilia > Gaiellales > F1-60-MAGs149 > F1-60-MAGs149. The sequence continues at coordinate 4,269 of CAINDT010000073.1, read as the reverse complement.
TTCGAGCCCTCGACCTGCGCAGCCGCGGCGCTCGGGCCGAAGACCGCAATGCCCGCGTCGCGCAGGCGGTCGGCCAGGCCCAGGACGAGCGGCACCTCGGGTCCGACGACGACGAGGTCGACGCCGAGCTCCTGCGCGAGCGCGACCTGACCATCGATGTCGTCGACCTTGACCGGGTGACACTTGCCCACCAGCGCGATCCCCGGATTGCCGGGCGCGGCGTGGACCTCGAGGCAGTGCGGACTCGCCGCGATCACCGAGACGAGCGCGTGCTCGCGCCCACCCGAGCCGACGACGAGCACTCTCAACGCGCGCTCCGTACGACGGAAGGACACGGCTGCGTGCGGCAGGCGAACACCAAACCCAGCCTAGTCGCGCCGCCGGATGAGCGTGGCTCACTCAGCGCAATGGCGCATCGCGTGTCCGCCGTGTATCCAGAGTTTCTTCTATACTCTGCGTATGCGTCTCGCGTTCACCGAGTTCCACGGCGAATGGATGACGCCCGACGTGCGCCTGCGGCCGTACACCGCGTACGTCCCCCCGACGATCGCCGAACTGGAGCTGGCGCTTCCGTCGGGAGTCGCGGAACGCGAGCGCCGTGCTAGTGCGGCGTGCATCGCCGTCGGCACCGGCGTCCTCGGCACCCGGACCGAGGCGATCGCCCGACAGCTGCTGCGCAGCGAGGCCGTTGCCTCGTCGCGCATCGAGGGCTATCAGGTCAGCCACCGCAACCTCGCGCGCGCGTTTGCAGATCCCGCCGCCGCGCGCGATACCGCGTCGTTCGTCGTCGCCAATGTCCGCGCGATGGAGGAGGCCATTCGCGTGGGCTCCGCAGCGGAGCTCTCCCCCGCCGCGATCGAGGAGATCCACCGCCGCCTGCTCGAGGAGACGCGGGATCGGCCCATCGCAGGGCGCCTTCGCACGGAGCAGAACTGGATCGGGGGCGACGGCCCGCACGCTGCCGAGTTCGTGCCTCCCCCGCCCGAGGACGTGCCCGTGCTGCTCGCGGACCTCTGCGCATTCGCCGCGCGCCGGGATCTACCCGCCCTCACGCAGGCCGCGATCGTGCACGCCCAGTTCGAGACGATCCACCCCTTCGCCGACGGCAACGGCCGCGTCGGGCGTGCCCTGATCCACACGGTGCTCCGGCGGCGCGGCGTCACCGCCGACGCCGCGATCCCGGTCAGCCTCGCGCTCGCCGCCTCCGGCGACCGCTACATCGAGAGTCTCACCGCCTACCGCTACGACGACATCTGGACGTGGGTCGCGTACTTCGCCGAGCGCGTCGAGGCGGCAGCCGCAGGTTCGCTGGATCTCGCGTCACGCATCGAGGCGCTCCAGCAGCGCTGGACGGAGCGGGCGGGCAACCCTCGTCGCCAGTCGGCGGCGGCGCGGATGATCCCCGAACTCGTCGGGCTGCCGGTGTTCCGCATCGGGCAGATGTCGGAGCGCATCGGGATGAGCGACGAGTCGGTCCGCGTCGGCGTCGGCCGCCTCGTCGATGCGGGTGTCCTGCGTGCCATCACCGTCGGACGGCGCAATCGCGTGTTCGAGACGATCGACCTGTTCCGCCTGCTCGACGACTTCGAACGCGAGGTCGCGCCGACGGGGCGCAGTCCCCGCGCGTCGCGACGCTGATCCGCTACTCAGCGCGCGCTCCGCGCCACGGCCTCCATGCCGTGCGGCGCGAGCACCTGGTCGCGACGAACACCGACGCCGACGAGCGTGACGGGGATGCCGAGCTGGTCGGCGACCCACTCGACGTAGTCGCGTGCGGCCTGCGGCAGCTGGTCCCACTCGGTTGCATCGGAGATGTCGGTGTTCCAGCCCGGACGCTCCTCCCACACCGGCTCGGCATGGTGGAAGTCGGACTGGTGCGCCGGGAACTCCTCGGTGATCGTGCCGTCGGGCAACTTGTAGGCCACGCAGACGGGGATCGAGTCGAACTCGGAGAGGACGTCGAGCTTCGTCAGCACGAGCTCGGTCAGACCGTTGAGGCGCACGGCGTAGCGCAGACCCACCAGGTCGAGCCAGCCGCAGCGGCGCTCGCGCCCCGTCGTCGTGCCGAACTCGGCGCCGATGTCGCGGATCTTCGCGCCCCGCTCCTCGTCGGCCTCGCTCGGGAACGGGCCCGCGCCGACGCGGGTGAGGTAGGCCTTGGCGATGCCGAGGACGCTGTCGATCTTGGTCGGGCCGACGCCCGTACCGGTGCACGCTCCGCCGGCGATCGGGTTCGACGACGTGACGAACGGATACGTGCCGTTGTCGAGATCGAGCAGGGTGCCCTGCGCACCCTCGAAGAGCACGCGCTTGCCGGCCTTCAGCGCCTGGTCGATCAGCAGCGAGGTGTCGGCCGCGTACGGCTCGAGGCGCGCGGCGAACGGCGCCAGCTCCTCCACCACCTTGTTCGGGTAGAGCGGGCCCTGGTCGCGGCCGCGCAGAATCTCGCGGTTACGCACGGCGAGCGCCGCGGCGACCTTCTTCTGCAGGATGCCGAGGTCGAACAGGTCCTGGACGCGGATACCGACGCGCGACGCCTTGTCGGCGTACGCCGGGCCGATGCCGCGCCGGGTCGTGCCGATCTGCAGCGAGCCGAGGCTCACCTCGTTCTGCGAGTCGAGCAGGCGATGCCACGGCATGATCACGTGCGCGTTCATCGAGATCCGCAGGCCGGCCGTCGAGCGGCCACGCGCCTCGAGGGCGTCGAGCTCGCCGACGAGCACCTCGGGATCGATCACGACGCCGTTGCCGAGGATGCAGATCTTGTCGGGCTCCAGGATGCCACTCGGCAGCAGGTGGAACTTGAAGGTCTCGTCACCGTGCACCACCGTGTGGCCGGCGTTGTTGCCGCCCTGGTAGCGCGCGACGATCTCGAAGCGCTCCGCCAGCAGATCGACGATCTTGCCCTTGCCCTCGTCGCCCCACTGGGCACCGATTACGACCGCACCGCTCATCTAGACCTCTCCTCGTGCCAGATCGGCGAACGTCGTGTAGTGCGGCATGAACGCGAGGTCGACCGTGCCCACAGCACCATTGCGGTGCTTGGCGACGATCAGCTCGGCCGTGCCTGGCTTCTCTGACGTTTCCTTGTTGTAGTAGTCGTCGCGATAAATGAACATCACGACGTCGGCGTCCTGCTCGATCGAGTTGTGGACCACGATGTCCTCGGCCACGAAGTTGTGCAGCCCGTCGACGGTGAGGTCGAAGACCTCCTCCTCGCCCTCGAGCTCGATGCTCTTGATGGCATCCCACGTCACCTGACCATCAGCGAGGCGCCGCAGCTGACTGCTCCCGGTGATTTCTGCGACACGACGGGCGCGATCGCGACCGAGACCCGAGCGGTAGAGCGACGAGCCGCTGTACGCCATGCCGAGCCCGGCGTGCAGCTCGCGCGTTGTCACACCAGCAACGGCCAACTGCGGCTTGACGATCGTCTGCCAGGCCGTCGCGGGGATCACGTCGACGTTGCTGTTCGCGACGCGACCCTCGAGCATCGTGCGGATTGCCGGCAGATGCACGGAGCGCGCCCCCAGGCAGCCGACCGCGGTGACGAACGCGTACTGCGCGTCGTGCGATTCGACATCCACGGTGTACGCACGGTGCTGCGAACGCTTGTCGTCGCGTACGCGAACCGCGGCGTTGATGCCGAGGCGCAGCAGGAGATGGCGCACGTCGTGCGCGAGTACGCAGCTCGTGGTCGCGTAGTAAATGCGGGACGAGCGGCCGTCGGCCGACGCCCAGACGCTACCGTCCGTCGACCAAAGGTGACGAAGGAAAAGCGCGATGAGCTCGTCGGACTGCTCGAATACGGCGCCCGGCACGCGCTTCTCCCATGCGCGATACCCGAACCCACCGAGACCATCGAGCCAGGCCGCGACAGGATTGCGGCGTCCGCGCGCGAGACGCTGCGTAGCGGGCAGATACGTCTGGAACCACGTGCGCTCAGCCTTGATCCGCGGCGCGACCGCGGTGCCGAAGACGGAGGTCGCAAGTCGGCCGACGAGCTCGGCCAGCGGGCGCTCAGCCGTCGTGTACTGGATGGCATGACGCGGCAGCGTGCAGCCGTCACCGATCAGGTGCGCGACCAGGGCGCACTCGTCCGGCGTCATCGCACCGTGCGTATCGGCGGGCAGCTCGAGCGGCACCGCGAGGCGATCGCCAACCTGCAGCAGGTCGAGCCGCCGCCACTCGTCGAGTAGACGGAACCGGTGGTTCCCCGTCGCGCGGATCGTCCGCCCGGAGGCAAGGGTCAAACGGTAGACCGGCTTG
>CAINDT010000072.1 GCA_903847495.1 uncultured Actinomycetes bacterium | reverse complement strand
CTTGGCGCCACCACACTCGCCGTGCGTGTCCGAGGCAGCGGCGCGGGCACCCTTCGCGTCAGCGGCACCCGGCTGGCGCGCAGCCTCGGCGTCGGCGGGATCGTCTGCACCGGGAGTCGCTCTATCACCGCTGCAGCGACTGTCGTCGTCGCGTGTCGCCTCACGACTGCGGCGCGCGCGACGCTCGCGCACATGCCGCTGCGCGTGCGGCTCACGACGACCTTCACGGTGAAGGGCGGCGGCAGCGCATCTACGTCGCGTACCGTGCGACTCAAGCAGGTCGCACCGGCCCCGGCCCCGGCGCCGTCGGTCGTGACGGGTTAGCTGCCGTCCCGTTGCGTGCGTAGCTCCGCGAGTATCTCGCCGAGCCGTGCCTCGAAGCCCATTGCGGTGGGCTCGTAGAAGCGCAGGTGCGCGAGGTCTTCGGGGAGGTGCCGCTGGCCGGCGACGAAGCCACCGGCGGTGTGGGGGTACTGGTAGCCGACGCCGCGGCCGAGCGCCTTGGCACCCGAGTGCGAGCCGTCGCGCAGGTGGTCGGGTGGCACACGTGTGCCGTACTCGCGGACCGCGGCACGTGCGGCATCGCCGGCCGCGTAGGCGGCGTTCGACTTGGGTGCGAGGGCCAGGTAGGTGACGCACTGGGCGAGCGGGATGCGCCCCTCGGGCATGCCGATCTCCTGGATCGCCTGTGCGGTCGAGACGGCGAGGGGGAGGGCGCGCGGATCGGCGTTGCCGACGTCCTCGCTGGCGAAGACGATCAGGCGGCGCGCGACGTAGCGAGGATCCTCGCCGCCCTCGAGCATGGTGTGCAGCCACCACAGCGCGGCGTCGGGATCGGAGCCGCGCATGCTCTTGATGAAGGCGCTGATCGCGTCGTAGTGGAGGTCGCCCTCGCGGTCGTAGCGGATCGGGATGCGCCCGACCTGTGCGACGAGGTCCTCGGAGATCACATCGGTGTCGGCCTCACGCGCTGCCGCGGCGGCCTCGAGCAGTGCGAGCGTGGCGCGGCCGTCGCCACCGGCAGCACGGGCGATCGCCTCGCGCGCATCGTCAGCGACCGTCACACCGAGCGCCTCGGCGCCGCGGTCGATCATGCGCGCCAGATCCGCGGGCTGCAGCGCCACGAGCTCGTACAGCGTGCAGCGCGAGAGCAGGGCCGAGATGACACCGACGTGCGGGCTCTCCGTCGTCGCGCCGATCAGGATCAAGAGCCCCGACTCGACGAGCGGCAGCAGGCTGTCCTGCTGGGCCTTCGTAAAGCGATGGATCTCGTCGAGGAAGAGGATCGTGCGGCGGCCGTCGCCGGCGAGGCGATCGCGGGCGCGCTCGGTGACGGCGCGGACGTCGGCCTTGCCGGCGTCGACGGCCGAGAGCTCCTCGAACGAGGCACCGGTGCGCTGCGCGACGATGCGCGCGATCGTCGTCTTGCCCGTGCCGGGCGGGCCGAACAGGATCATCGAGCCGACTCGATCCTCCTCGATCGCGCGGCGCAGCGGCCGCCCGGGACCGATCAGCGCCTCCTGACCGACCATCAGCTCGAGGTCGTCTGGGCGCAGGCGCTCGGGGAGCGGCGCGACCGCGCGGCGGCGGTCGTCGGCGGCGGTGGAGAAGAGGTCGCTCACGCAGTGCAGCCTAGTCGTCGGGGCGTCCCCGCCCGGAGGCGTGCGCCTCGGGTAGGCTGCGGTGCGATGACGGACATGCAGGCGATGTGGCTGGGCCTCGGTGCGGCGATGATCATCCCGTTCGCGATCCTCGGTGCCGCGCTGCGCCCGTTCTGGCTACCGCTCGCGTTCGCCGTGGCCGGCTCGCTGATCTGGATCCCGGGCCTCGGCCTCAGCGCTTGGATCGCTGGCGCGGTCGGCTCGCTGATCGGCTGTTTCCTCGGCATCCCCGTCCGTCGCGGCCTCCTCGCGTTCCGCGCGCGCCGCATCGCCACCCGCACCCAGGCTTCCCCCGGAGGACCCTCGTGACCGACCTCGTCGACCGCTCGATCAACACCATCCGCACGCTCGCGATGGATGGCGTGCAGAAGGCGAACTCGGGCCACCCGGGCACCGCGATGGCACTGGCGCCGATCGCGTACCTCTACTTCAACGAGTACATGCAGTACGACCCGCAGCAGCCGCACTGGGCTGGTCGCGATCGCTTCGTGCTGTCGCCGGGCCACGCCTGCATGCTCCAGTACGCCACGCTGCACCTCACCGGCTACGACGTCTCGCTCGAGGACCTCAAGCAGTTCCGCCAGTGGGGGTCGCTGACGCCGGGCCATCCCGAACTCGGCCACACGCCGGGCATCGAGGTCACGACCGGCCCGCTCGGTCAGGGCGTCGGCAACATGGTCGGCTTTGCACTCGCCGAGCGCATGCTCGCCGCGCGGTTCAATCGCCCGGGCCACGAGATCATCGACCACCGCGTGTTCGGCATCTGCTCCGACGGCGACCTGATGGAGGGCGTGGCGCAGGAAGCCGCGTCGCTCGGTGGGCACCTCGGGCTCGGCAAGATCACGATGATCTACGACGACAACCGGATCACGATCGAGGGCGATACGGGCCTGGCCTTCACCGAGGACATGCCGAAGCGCTTCGAGGCGCTCGGCTGGCACGCGCAGCGCCTCGAGGACGGTTGGACGCTCGACGACGTGCGCGCCGCGATTAACGCGGCCGAGCAGGACGACCGTCCGTCGATCATCGTCCTGCGCACGCACATCGCGCCGGGCTCGCCGAACAAGCAGGACACCGCCGAGGCGCACGGCGCGCCGCTCGGGGATGAGGAGATCAAGCTCACGAAGGCCAACTACGGCTGGCCCGAGAACGAGCAGTTCCTCGTGCCCGACGACGTTGCCGCGCACATGGACCACAAGGCGCGCGGCATCGAGGCCCGCGAGGCGTGGGAGGCCAAGTTCGAGGCCTACCGCGCCGCGCACCCCGACCTCGCGGCCGAGCTCGAGCGCGCGCTCGCGGGCGAGCTGCCCGAGGGCTGGGACGCGCAGCTGCCCGTCTTCGAGCCCGACGCCAAGGGCCTGGCCACGCGCTCCTCGAGCGGCAAGGTCATCCAGGGGCTCGCCGCCGGCATTCCCGAGTTCGTCGGCGGCTCCGCCGACCTCGCGCCGTCGAACAACACGCACATTAACGATGGCCTGAGCGTCTCCGAGCGCGACTTCTCCGGGCGCAACCTGCACTTCGGCATCCGCGAGCACGGCATGGGCGCGATCCTCAACGCGATGAACGTGCACGGCGGCCTGCGGGTCTTCGGCGCGACGTTCCTCGTGTTCTCCGACTACATGCGCGGCGCCGTGCGCGTCGCGGCGCTCTCGAAGACGCCGGTCACGTACGTCTGGACCCACGACTCGATCTGGGTTGGCGAGGACGGTCCGACGCACCAGCCGATCGAGCACGTGATGTCGCTGCGGCTGATCCCGAACCTGACGGTGATCCGCCCCGGCGACGCCAATGAGGTCCGCGAGGCGTGGAAGGCCGCGGTGCTCAACCGCACCGGCCCGACCGCGCTGATCCTGACCCGCCAGAACCTGCCGACGGTCGATCGCACCGTGTTCGCACCGGCGGAGGACCTGCACAAGGGCGCCTACATCCTGGCCGAGGCCGACGGCGGCACGCCCGACACGATCATCATCGCCACCGGTTCCGAGGTGCACGACGCCGTCGCTGCGCGCGAGACGCTGCAGGCCGAGGGGCTCAAGGTCCGCGTCGTGTCGATGCCGTGTTGGGAGCTCTTCGAGCAGCAGGACGCCGCCTACCGCGAGTCCGTCCTGCCGAAGGCGATCACGCGCCGCGTCAGCTTCGAGGCCGGCACCACGCACGGCTGGGAGCGCTGGGTGGGCGACGCGGGCATCAGCGTCGGCATCGACCACTACGGCGCCTCGGCGCCGGGCGGGACCGTGGCGAAGGAGTTCGGCCTCACCGCCGACGCCGTCGTCGCGGCCGTGCGCGCGCTGGGCTGACGCTCCGGCGGATCTTGTGCCACGATACCGGCAGAACTTCGGAGGAACCTTGCATGGCCGACCACGCTGATCATCACCACGCCGCCCCGGCGAAGCCGAATGCGACCACGACGATGGGCTTCGCCCTGTTCGCCGGCATGGTCACCGTGATCGTCGCTCTCGTCGGTGCGATCCGCGATTCGGACGTGATTCTCACGATCGGTCTGATCACGGGCATCGCGTCGATTGCGATCGGGGTGCTCGCGGTGCTGATCGCGAAGAAGAAGGGCGCGACCACGCGCGGCTTCCTCGTGTCGGTCGTGCTCGGAATCTCCGGCATCGCCATGTACCTGCTCGTCACCAGCGTCTGAGGACGCTCGGCACGACCAGCTGAGGGGTGCAGGCCGGCACAACCGGTGATGCTTCCGTGCGTCTGGGCGCGGGCCGGCGCGGTTGCGTGTCGCCGCTGTATGGCTGTGCGCGCGACCGTGGACGAACCACGCGCTGTGTGACACGATTGTAGTCACCATGATCGTCGAATCTGTGCGCACCGTGAAAGCCCGCTTCTCTGAATTCCTCGACCTCGTCGTGCTCGAGCGCGAGCAGGTAACCATCACGCGCAACGGGCGGCCAGAGGCCGTGTTGCTGAGCATGTCCGAGTACCGAGGGCTGCACGCGACGATCGAGCTGCTCTCGGACCCCGAGGCAATGGCAGCACTCGAGCGCGGGCGGCGCGACTTTGCCGAGGGGCGCTTCATCGATGACGAGGGCATCGAGGCGCTTCGCGTCGAAATCGAAGCTCGTGGCAAAGGTGAGCGTCGAGACGATCACGCGTGACGGGGCGCTACCGCGTTCACATGTCATCCGACGCGCAGCGTGTCGTGCGCACGGAGTTGCCTCAGGACGTTGCGATCGGTGTCTTCGCGCTGGCACAACGAACCCTGGCCGTTGATCCACGTTCGTGCGGGGAGCCGTTGCCCGGGATCTACGATGGCCTTTGGGCGATCGAGAGGAGCGAGTACGTGTTGCACTACGAGATCGACGAGCTGGATCGCGCTGTTCGCATCGTCATGATCAGGCCCCTGCCGGGGAGTCGCCTGGTCTAGGCCCGCACGCTGATCTCGCTCGCCGTGGCGAGCGCGAGCGTGCACGCCGCACCGGCGACGGTCAGCGTGATCACGCCGGCCAGCTCGTCGACGGCGTCGATGCGCACGGCCGCGCCCGGGGTGAGACCCCGCTCGGCGAGGTACTGCAGCAGGCGCGGGTCGCGATCGGAGACGCGCAGGATCTCGACGTTGGTGCCGGCGGGCGCATCGGTGAGGCGCTGCCACGGGTCGGACGGCACCGTGCCGTCACGCGCCGGGATCGGATCGCCGTGCGGGTCGCGGACGGGGTGGTCGAGCGCCGCGGCGATGCGATCCTCGAGGACCTCGGAGATGACATGCTCGAGGCGGTCGGCCTCGGCGTGCACGTCCTCCCACGACATGCCGAGCTGCTCGACGAGGTAGAGCTCGAGCAGTCGATGGTGGCGCAGCACCTCGAGCGCCACCTGCTCGCCCTTCGCGGTGAGCACCACGCCGCGGTAGGGCTCGTGCTCGACCAGGTGGTACTGGTCGAGCTTCTTCATCATCCCGGTCACCGACGCGGTGGAGACCTCGAGGCGATCGCTGATCGCCTGCGTCTGCACGGGCGCGCCGCCGGTCTCCTCGGCGATCTGGTGGATCGCCTTGAGGTAGTCCTCCATGGCCGAACTGATGGCCGGCGTGCGCGCGCTCATGCCGCAAGCCTACCGGCGACGGTGCGTCTAAACCGCGACGGACGTGCCGGTCACCAAAACGGAGTCGCCCGCGGCGACCTTGGATCGCGTGCCGCCGGCGAAAGCGGCGTCCAGGTCCAGCCGGATCGCGCAGACGCGCCCGGCCGCCTCAAGCGCCCGCAGCGCCGTCTCGTCGGGCACACCCGGCAGGGGGGAGGAGGCGACCAGTGCACCGACCGTGCGCCCGGCGCGCGTGAGGGGGAAGGCGACAGCGCTGCCGATCGGCGTGCCGGCGCGGGCGGCCGTCGTGGCCGCCGTGGGGCAGGTTTCGGCAACGGCTGCCGTCGTCGGGCAGACGATCGCCTGGCCCGTTGCGATGGCCTGTGCGGCCGGGCTATCGGCGCCGGTCGTAACGCCCTTCTTGGCGAGCGTCGTACCGGGCAGCTCGCAGGCGCCGACCAGTTGTGGACCCTTCTTGCCGGGGCGAACCAGCGCGAGCGACGAGAAGCCGACCCGTGCGAATAGCGCAGTGCCGATCGCATCGACGAGCGTTGCGGTCGTGCCCGCGCTGCTCAGTGCCACGACGCACGTGCCGGCGAACTCCTCGTTCCAGCGCTGCGAGCCGTCCTCGAGGGCGCTCAGCAGTCCGGCTGCCGCGGGGGCGCCGCTCGGCGCGGCGGGCAGGACGCTGCTCGCGACCGCGCGATACGTGGCGATTGCCTCGCCGTGAAGCTTGCGACCGGCGGGCGTCAACGTGATCACCACGCCGCGGCCGTCGCTGGCGTGCTGGGCGCGCGCGATCAGCTTGCGACGTTCGAGGCTCGCGACCTGGTGGGCGAGACGGCTGGTGCTGAGATCCAACTCGCGCGCCAGCATATTCGTGCGGATGCCCTTCGGCTCGGAGCGAGCGATCAGATCGAGCGCGGCGAGGTCGCGAAAGCGAATGCCGTGCTCCTTGGCGATCGCCCGCGAGACGTCGCGCTCCTGCTCCTCGATGTGCGCGAGGGCGTGGGGAAGGCGGCAGAGCGCCGCGTCGCCGCCGAAGAGGACGATCGGCTGCTCGTCCGAGGGAGTGCGCGTGGTGGCCATGGGGTCGCTTTCGGCGGGAAGGCGAGAACGATCCCGCTGGCCAGCAGCGTACGCCGGATCAGGGCATCCGCTTGAAGGGCGTGTCAGGAACTCACTGAAACAGCATTCAGTTCGAGCAGAGGCGGCGGACGGCCTCGATGCGCGGTGCGATCGACAGCGCGTCGATCCACTCGTCAGGCCCATGATCGCCGCCGCCGATCGGGCCAAGGCCGTCGATCGTGGGCACCCCGATGCTCGACGCCCACGAGCCGTCGGAGGCGCCGGCCGCGATCGTCTCGCGCGCCACGGCTCCCACCTCGGCAAGCACCGTGAGTGCGCGTGCGGCCAGCGCCGGCGCGTGATCAAGCGGTGGGAAGCCGGGGTCGTCGGAGCGGCGCAGCGTGATGCCATCGTGCGCAGCGAACTGCCCGACCCGATCGACGGCCCAGGTCAGATCCTCGCTGGTCTGCGCACGCAGATCGACGGTGGCGGTGGCACGGCCCGGCACGGTGTTCTTGCCGATGCCGGCGTGCAGCTGCGTGATCGTCGCCTGCATGCCAGGGCGCGCATCGTGGATCTCGTCCTCGATGCGCATGCCCTCGCGAGCCAGGGCCATCAGCGCCGAGCGCCCGACGGCGCGCTCGGTGCCGGCATGGGCATCTCGACCGTCGGCCTCGAGGGTCAGCCAGGTGCACGCCATCCGCGTCGTGACGATCGCGCCGTCTGCGCGTCCGCACTCCAGGCAGAGTGCCCGGGCGGCACCGCGCCAGTCCTCGAGGCACGAGGGCTCGACCGAGCGCGCCTCCTCGTCCGGCACGATCCAGAGCTCGACCCGCCCGTGCGTGGGGGAGGGATCCCGAGCGAGTGCCGCGAGGGCGAACAGCCCGACGAGCAGGCCGCCCTTCATGTCGGCGACGCCGGGGCCGAGCAGCGTGTCGCCCCGGCGCTCGACCGGGCGCGCGGCTGCGGTGCCGGCGGGATAGACGGTGTCGTGGTGGCCGATCAGAAGCGTGCGGTCGCTGCCCGGGCCCTGCGTGGAGAGGACGACGAGCGGCCCCTCGGGGGTGTCGCGGACCTCGCTGTCGAGGCCGTCGGCCCGTGCCCACTCCGTGAGCAGCGCGGCGGAGCGATGGAGACCAGCGAGATCGCCGGTGGGGGAGTCGACCGCGCAGAGGGCGATCAGCCGCTCGACGAACCCGGCCGGTGGCTCCACGTCAGACCTCGACCACCCGCACGGGCTCCTCGTCGGCGACGGTGACGACATCGCCGTCGCGCAGGGTACGGCCGCGGCGCGTATCGACCTCGCCGTTGACCTGCACCACGCCCTCGGCCAGTAGCGCCTTGGCGTCACCGCCCGTGTCGACCAGCCCGGCGAACTTCATCAGCTGCCCGAGGTCGATGCCCCCGGCCCGCACCTCGACGTCGCGCACGCCTTACGCCGACGCGCAGGAGGAGCAGCCGCCGGCGGAGGCGGTGGCTGCCTCGCCGCCCTCCTCCTCGCCTTCCTTGAGCTGGAAGGAGGAGCCGCAGCCGCAGCCGGACATCGTGTTGGGATTCGTGATCGAGAAGCCGGTGCCGTTGAGCCCGTCGACGAAGTCGATGTCGGCGCCGATCAGGTACGGCATCGAGAAGGGATCGATCAGCACGGTCACGCCGTGCGCCTCGATCACCTCGTCGCCGTCCTGGGCGCCCGTGTCGAACCCGAGCGCGTACTGGAAGCCGGAGCAGCCGCCGCCCTGCACGGCCACGCGCAGCGCAGTCAGCTCGGCATCGTCCTCGGCGGCGAGGAACTCGCGCACCTTGTCGGCGGCCTTCTCAGTGATCGTGATCTGCAGTTGCGTGCTCATGACGTGCCTCGAAGCGTATCGGATGGAAGGGTCGGGAAGAACCGCTCCACCCCTGACAACGCCGATCCGTCACGCGGCATTCCCGGGGGTGGTTTGTAACACGTTCGCAACGGGCGCTCGACCCGGCCGGAACCCTTGCGGCAAGCGGGTTTGCGGCATTCCGCACACAGTCGACGGTGGTGGGTTTGTAGCGCGCCGCGTGTGCCTGCTACGGTAGCCCGAGCCGTTGGCATGGGGCGACGGCGGAACCCTTGGGGAGAGCGTGCTCGGCGATTGGGCCTCCTATCTCGTCTATCTGGTCTTCTCGGCGGCGATCGCCGGAAGCCTGCTGGCGGGATCGATGGTGTGGTCACGCGCCTTCCATCGCAACCTGCGCCCCGGTCGCCAGAAGCGACGCGTCTTCGAGTCCGGCGTCTCGGCCGGTGACTTCAAGCCGTCGAACTTCTCGGTCAACTACTACCTGACCGCGATGCTCTTCATCGTCTTCGACATCGAAATCGTCTTCCTGTACCCGATCGCCGTGAACCTCGACATGCTCGGCCACTTCGGCTTCATCGAGCTGCTCGTCTTCGTCGCGATCCTCGCGGTCGGCTACGTCTACGTCTGGCGCAAGGGGGCCCTCGAATGGCACTGAGGCCCGACGAGCCACACGATCGCCCCGTCGCCGCGCCGGCTTCCCCGGCCGCGCCGAGCGGTCCCGTCGTGATCCCGCCCGCGCAGGTGCGCCGCTCGCTGCGCTCGACCGACCTCGACCAGGTCGTGATGACCACGTCGCTCGAGAAGGTCTTCAAGATGGCGACCGCCAACTCGATGTGGCCGTTCGGCTTCGGCCTCGCCTGCTGCGCCATGGAGATGATCGCGATGATCTCCTCGGCGCGCTACGACGTCGCCCGCTTCGGCTCCGAGGTCGTCCGCGCCACGCCGCGTCAGTCCGACCTGATGATCGTCTCCGGCCGCGTGTCCCACAAGATGGCCGAGCCGATTCGCCAGCTGTATGAGCAGATGCTCGAGCCGAAGTACGTGATGGCGATGGGCGCCTGCTCCTCGACCGGCGGCATGTTCTCGAACTACGCCGTCCTCCAGGGCGTCGACAAGATCGTGCCCGTGGACGTCTACGTCCCGGGCTGCCCGCCGCGGCCCGAGGCCGTCATGGAGGGCCTGATGGTCCTGCAGGAGCGCATCAAGGCCGGCATCCCGTCCGCCTCGCTGCAGCAGGAGTCGCAGTCGTGAGCGACATGCTCCAGATCAATTCGCCGACGTGGGGCGCACCCGACGCCGACGCGGCCGATCGCATCCAGGCGGCCCTCGGTGCCGACGCGATCGAGCGCCGCGTGGAGTTCCGCGGCGAGCTCACGCTCGACCTGCCGCTCGACCGCTACATCGAGGTCTGCACGTACCTGCGTGATGAGGAGGGCTACGACCTCCTGTCCGACGTCACCGTCGTCGACTACCTCGGCTACACCGGCGAGGTCGCCGGCTACTGGGGCGGCGATGGGCGCGACATCAACCGCGACTCGCACTCCGGCAAGCGGATCGTCCCCGAGGCCGCCGGCCCGAAGCGCTTCGGCGTGTCGGCCACCTTCGCCAAGGTGATGACCGTCACCGACGGGAACCATCGGCGTCTGCGCGTCCGCGTGTGGGTCGACGAGGGCGAGTCCGTGCCGAGCCTGGTGCCGGTCTACCCCTCCGCCGACTTTCACGAGCGCGAGGGCTTCGACATGATGGGCGTCGAGTTCGCCGGACATCCGAACCTGCGCCGGATCATCATGCCGGAGGACTGGGGCGGTCATCCCCAGCGCAAGGATTACCCCGTCGGCGGCGAGCCCGTCCAGTTCTCGGATGAGGTCTGACGTGGCGACGACGGAGAAGACCGTGATCTGGCCGCAGCAGGACGTTCTGCAGCCCGTGCCGTCCGAGCTCTGGCCCGCATCGGATAACCCCGACCTCCTCGAGATCAACCTCGGGCCGAACCATCCGTCCACCCACGGCGTGCTTCGCGTGGTCACCACGCTCGACGGCGAGGTCGTCGTCGGCGTCAAGTGCGAGATCGGCTACGTCCACACGGGCATCGAGAAGAACATCGAGCAGAAGACGTACTGGAAGGCGATCCCGTACGTGCCGCGCATGGACTACCTGTCCTTCTTCAGTGGCGAGACGGCGTTCTGCATGGCGACGGAGAAGGCCCTGGAGCTGGAGGTGCCCCGCCGCGCCGAGTGGATCCGCGTGATCTTCCAGGAGCTGGCGCGCATTCACTCGCACCTCGTGTTCCTCGGTACCGGCTCCGTCGACCTCGGCGGCATCGCCCTGCTCTTCTACTGCTTCCGCGCCCGCGACGAGGTGCTCGACCTCTTCGAGATGGCCTGCGGCGCCCGCATGCACCCGCGCTACTGCCAGGTCGGCGGCGTCGCCGAGGACCTGCCGAAGGGCTTCGAGCAGCGCTGCCGCGAGGTCATCGCGTTCATGCGTGATCAGATCGAGCAGTACTACGAGCTGATCGGCGCCAACCCGATCTGGCTGGCCCGCACCGTCGGCGTCGGCGTGCTGTCGCCGGACTTCGCGATCAAGATGGGCATGACGGGTCCGAACCTGCGCGCCTCGGGCGTGCCGTACGACCTGCGCTCGGCCAACGGCGGCTACGGCGGCTACCGCGACCTCGGCTACACGCCGGTCACCAAGGAGACCGGCGACGTCGATGCGCGCTTCCGCGTCCGCATCGACGAGATGAGCGCGTCGCTCGACCTGATCGAGAAGGCGCTCGACGGTCTGCCCGAGGGTCCGGTCATGACGGACGACCGCAAGGTCGCGCTGCCGCCGCGCCACGAGCTGCACACCTCGATGGAGTCGCTGATCCATCACTTCAAGCTCGTCACCGAGGGCTTCGAGGTGCCGGCCGGCGAGGTCTACGCGCCGATCGAGTCGGCCCGCGGTGAGTTCGGCTTCCATCTGATCTCCGACGGCAGTGCCAAGCCGTGGCGCGTGCGCCTGCACGGCCCCGCCTTCGTGCTGCTGCAGTCGTTCGCGAAGCTCTG
The DNA here is from genome assembly GCA_903847495.1 of uncultured Actinomycetes bacterium. GTDB lineage: Bacteria > Actinomycetota > Thermoleophilia > Gaiellales > F1-60-MAGs149 > F1-60-MAGs149. The sequence goes on along the minus strand of CAINDT010000072.1, from coordinate 9,250 downwards.
CGAGGGCGTCTACCTCGCCGACCTGATCGCGATCCTCGCCTCGATCGATCCCGTTCTGGGAGATGTGGACCGCTGATGAGCGACACCCTCTACGACGAGATCCAGCGCGAGATCGCCAAGTATCCGGACCGCCGCAGCGCGATCCTGCCGGCGCTCCGCCACGCGCAGGAGCACTACGGCTGGCTGTCCCCCGAGGCGCTCGAAGCCGTCGCCGATGGGCTCGACCTGTCGCCCGCGCGCTGCCTCGCCGTCGCATCGTTCTACGACATGTTCTTCCTGCAGCCCGTCGGCGAGCACGTCGTCGAGGTTTGCACGAACCTCTCGTGCGCGCTGATCGGCGCCGACCATCTCCTGCGCGAGTTCGAGCGCGAGCTCGACGTCAAGGCGCCGGGCACGAGCGCCGACGGCAAGATCACGCTCCGCTGCGTCGAGTGCATGGGTGGTTGCGGCTGGGGCCCGGTGGTCTCGGTCGACGAGGAGTACGAGGAGCACTTCCAGATCGAGGACGTCGCACCGCTCCTGGAGCGCCTGCGCAGCACCTCCCGACCGAGCGAGAGCCATGCCTGAGTCTCCGACCTTCGCCCAGCCCGACGCGAACGCGTTGCTGCTGCCGTTCGCCGGCAGCCGTCGCGAGATCGCCGAGTACGAGGCCAACGGCGGCTACGACTCGCTGCGCAAGTCCCTTGGCATGACCAGCGAGCAGCTCGTCGACGAGATGATCGCGTCGAACCTGCGCGGTCGCGGCGGCGCCGGCTTCCCGGCCGGACGCAAGGCGTCGTTCCTGGCGCCCGGCGTGGAGCGCTACCTCGTGATCAACGGCGACGAGTCCGAGCCGGGCACGTTCAAGGACCGCGAGATCATCCTGCGCAACCCGCACATGCTGATCGAGGGGATCATCATCTACCTGTGGATGATCCGCGGGGCCGCCGCGTACATCTACATCCGCGGCGAGTACGCCAAGGAGGCCGCGATCCTCGAGGGCGCGATCGCCCAGGCGCGCGAGAAGGGCTACATCGGCTCGCCGCTGCCGGGCACCGACTACGTCGCCAACGTCTACGTCCATCGCGGCGCAGGGGCCTACATCTGCGGCGAGGAGACGGCTCTGCTGTCCTCGCTCAACGGCGACCGCGGTCAGCCGACGGCCAAGCCGCCGTTCCCGGCCGTGTCGGGCGCCTTCAAGAAGCCGACGCTGCTCAACAACGTCGAGACGGTCGCAACCGTGCCGGTGATCGTCGGCATGGGCGGCGCGGCGTACGCCGGCGTCGGCACCGAGCAGTCGACGGGCACCAAGATGTTCTCGCTGTCCGGGCACGTCAAGAACCCCGGCAACTACGAGATGCCGCTGTCGGCCACGTACCGCGACCTGATCGAGGGCAAGGGCGGCGGGCTGCCGGAGGGACGCACGCTGAAGGCGTTCGTGCCGGGTGGCTCCTCGATGCCGATCCTGATGCCCAACCAGCTCGACACGGGCCTCGCCTTCGAGGCCGTCGTGGCCGCTGGCTCCATGGCCGGCTCGGGCGCCGTGATCGTTGTCGACGACCGCACGTGCATGGTGCGCTTCGCGCTGCGCACGGCCGAGTTCTATATGCACGAGTCGTGCGGCAAGTGCACGCCGTGCCGCGAAGGCACGCGCTGGATCACCGAGTTGCTGCGTAAGCAGGAGGCCGGACTCGGCACGCTCGAGGAGATCGACCTGCTGCTCGAGATCTGCAACCGCGTCGAGGGCAACTGCCTCTGCGTGCTCGGCGACGCGTGCGCCATGCCGGTGCGGAGCCACATCAACAACTTCCGGCACGAGTTCGAGGAGCACTGCCGCCTCGGTCACTGCCCGTGCCCTGACGACGCGCCGATGAGCGAGCTCTACCCGCCGCTCCTCAAGGCCCCGCTGCCGATGGTGAGCGCCTGATGAGCGCAACGCAGACCGACACCGTCACGCTCAGCGTCGACGGTCGCGAGATCACGGTGCCGAAGGGCATGTCGCTGGTCGTCGCCGCCGCCGAGCACGCCGGGATCGAGATCCCCGTGTTCTGCTACGAGCCGCGCCTCGGCCCGCCGATCGGCGCCTGCCGCATGTGTCTCGTCGAGATCGAGGGCGCGCCCAAGCTGCAGGCCGCGTGCACCTTGACGTGCAACGACGGCATGGTCGTCAAGACCGCCGGCACGTCGGAGCAGGCGAAGGAGGCGCAGGACGCCGTTCTCGAGTTCATGCTCCTCAACCATCCGCTCGACTGCCCCGTCTGCGACAAGGGCGGTGAGTGCCCGCTGCAGGACCTGACGTTCAAGTACGGCCCCGGCAACTCGCGCATGACGCTGCCGAAGCGCACGTACGAGAAGCCGTTGCCGATCTCGCCGGCGATCGTGCTCGATCGCGAGCGCTGCATCCTCTGCTACCGCTGCACCCGCTTCTCGAGCGACGTCGCCGAAGACGGCGAGCTCGTGGCGCGTGAGCGCGGCGCGCAGAGCGTGATCGCCACGTTCAACGAGCAGCCGTACACGAACGCATTCTCCGGCAACGTCACCGAGCTCTGTCCGGTTGGCGCCCTGCTGCCGACGGCCTACCGCTTCAAGGCACGCCCGTGGGAGATCGTCAACGTCCCGACGGTCTGCACCGGCTGCGCGACGGGCTGCAACACGTGGTCGACGCTGCGCGAGAACAAGGTCGAGCGCATCCTGTCGCGCAACAACCCGGGCGTCGATGACGGCTGGCTGTGCGACAAGGGGCGCTTTGCGCGCTACGAGCCGCGCGATGAGCGCATCGCGACGCCGCTGGTGCGCGAGCTCGCAGGCCTCGAGCCCGCCGGTTGGGACGACGCCCTGCGCGCCGCCGCACAGCGCCTCCGCCACCAGTCGGCCGCCGTTGGCGAGGGCGCCATCGCGATCGTCACCGGTGGCAACCTGACGAACGAGGAGGCCGCAGGCTGGGCCGCCATCGCCGCCGACCTCGGCGCCCGCACGGCCTCCGCGCCGATCGCCGCGGCTGCCGAATGGGAGCGCATCGACGCCTACATGGCCCCGCTCGCCGCCATCGACACGGCCGACGCCGTCGTCGTGATCGGCGATCAGGAGCCGGCCGATCGTGCCGGCACCATCGACCTCCGCATCCGCAAGGCCCGCCGCGCCGGCGCGCATCTCGCCATCGTCGGCCCCGGTGGCACCAGCCTCGAGTCCGACGCCAAGAGCTTCGTCCGCACGCACGCGGGCGCAGGCTCCGCGATGCTCGCCGCGCTCACCGCGGCCGTCATCGAGGCCGGCGGCGCGAATGTCCGCACCGACGCCAAGGCGGCCGGCTCCGTCGACACCCTCGCACAGCTCGCCGGTGCAGACGTCGCCCAGGTCCGCGAGCTCGCCGGCACGCTCGTCGGCGCGCAGCGCCCCGTCCTGCTGGTCACCGACCACGTCGCCGTCGCCGAGATCGAGGCGCTCGCCTGGGTCCTCGGCCTGGACCGCACCGAGGGCGGCGTTGTACCGCTGCCGATTGGCGCCAACGAGCGCGGCGAGCGCGCCGTCGGCCTGGTCGGCGGCTGGGACGAGATCCTGCCCGCACTCGAGGCGGGCGAGATCACGGCGATCATGTTCGTCGGTGCCGACCCCGTCATGGAGAGCGCCGACAGCGAGCGCTGGCAGATGGCGCTCGCGCAGACCGAGCTCGTGCTGTCGGTCGCGCCCTTCACCAACGGCGTCACGTCGCAGTCGCTGCTCGTGCTGCCGCTCGACGTCGACCACGAGCGCGACGGCACGATCACCAACCTCGAGGGTCGTATTCAGCGCGTCCGCCCGTCGCTGGCTCCCGCCTCCGGCGTGCCGCTGATCGAGTGGACGAGCCGCCTCGCCGGCTTCCTCTCGATCGAGGCGCTGGGGAACCCGGGCAAGACGTTCGATCGCTTGGCCGCGACGCGCCCCGCCTTCGCCGGTCTGTCGTGGAAGGAGCTCGGCGAGCAGGCCCAGCTCCACGCCGCACGTCCCGCGGCCACCGCGCCCGAGGGCGTGCCCGCGCCGACCGCGCCCGCCGCGGCAGGCGAGGGCAAGCTGCGCCTGATCGCGCCGCGCCCGCTGATGAGCGGCGCCGCCGTCTCCCGCACCGCCTCGCTCGCGCACCAGCGTGCCGCGTGGGTGATGGTGAGCCATGCCGACGCACAGCAGCACGCGATCAAGCGCGGCGACCAGATCAGCGTTCGGCACGCCGCCGGCGAGCACATCGGCGAGGCGCGCATCTCGCGCCGCCTGCTGCCGGGCACCGTCCGCATCAACTGGAGCGGTGCCGCGGGCACCGGCACCTCCGCGACCGTGGGAGCCAAGTAACCGGCATGGTCGACGGCGTCATCGCAACGATCATCAAGGCCTTCCTGCTGATCAACATCCTGATGGTCTTCTTCGCGTTCATGACGTGGGTCGAGCGCAAGCTGATCGGTCGCTTCCAGGCGCGTTACGGCCCGAACCGCGTCGGCCCGTACGGCCTCATGCAGCCGATCGCCGACCTCGGCAAGATGCTGCAGAAGGAGAACATGATCCCGGAGGGCGCCCGCCCGAAGCTGTACATGTTCGCGCCGTGGATCGCCATGGCGTGCGCACTCGGCGCGTTCGGCCTGATGCCATTCGGCAACGTCGCCACCCTGCCGTTCACGGACTACACGTTCCACCTCTACATCGCCGACACGAGCGTCTCGCTCCTCGTCGTCGCCGCGATCGGCTCGCTCGGCTTCTACGGCCTGATGATCGGCGGCTGGGCGTCGTCCTCCAAGTACGCCCTGCTCGGCGGCATGCGCGCCATCGCCCAGCTCGTCTCCTACGAGGTGGCCTTCACCCTCGCTGTGATCGGCGTGATCATCCAGGCCAGCTCGCTGTCGTTCGTGACGATCTCGAACGCGCAGGACAACCTCTGGTACTTCATTCCACAGATCCTCGGCTTCCTCGTGTTCTTCGTCGCCGCTGTCGCCGAGTCGAACCGCCCGCCGTTCGACCTGACCGAGGCCGACGGCGAGGTTGTCGCCGGGTACCACACCGAGTACGGCGGCATGCGCTACGCGATGTTCGCCGCGGCCGAGTTCGTCAACGCGATCACGCTGTCCGCCCTCGGCGCGGTCCTCTTCTTCGGCGGGCCGAGCGGTCCGTACCTGCCGGGCCCGCTCTGGATGCTGATCAAGATCGGCGCCTTCCTGTTCGTTCTGATCTGGATCCGTGCCACGCTGCCGCGCGTGCGGTTCGATCAGCTGATGAAGCTGGGCTGGAAGGTCCTGCTGCCCGTGGCCACCCTCAACCTGCTGCTGACCGCGGCAGTCGTGGCATACCGCTAGGAGACCGACGATGCTTGATTCCGTCAAGGGCTTCTCGACCACCTTCCGGCACCTGTTCCACAAGCCGGTGACGCAGCAGTACCCGGAGTACAAGCGTCCGGTCTATCCGCGCTTCCGCGGCCGGCACCAGCTGCATCGTCACGACAACGGCCTGGAGAAGTGCGTCGGCTGCTCGCTGTGCGCTGCCGCGTGCCCGTCCGACTGCATCCGCGTCGTGCCGGCCGAGAACACGCCGGACAACCGCGTCTCCGCCGGCGAGCGCCACGCGCGCATCTACGAGATCAACATGGCGCGCTGCATCTTCTGCGGCTACTGCGAGCTGGCCTGCCCGTTCGATGCGATCACCCTCGGCAACGACTTCGAGCTGTCGGAGATCTCCCGCGAGGCGCTCGTCTACACGAAGAGCATGCTGCTCGAGAAGCCTGCGCTGCGCACGCCGTCCGAGGCGATCGACCCCTACGACGTGCCGGCTCAGGGTGAGGAGCACGTGCTCGGCATGTACGACATCGTCACGGCGACCGATCCGGAAGGGCCCCAGGCCTAGTGGACATCGTCGTCTTCTTCCTCGCCGCCGCTGCGGCGATCGCCACGGCCGTCGCGGTCGTCGCACAGAAGAACCCGTTCGTGTCGGCGCTCGCGCTGCTCGGCAACCTCGTCTCGCTCGCTGTCCTGATGCTCCTGCTCGAGGCACAGTTCGTCGCGATCGCGCAGATCATCGTCTACGCCGGCGCCGTGATGGTCATGTTCCTGTTCGTGATCGCCTACGTCGGACCGCGCGGCGAGGTCGGCCCGGGCGACCGCAAGCCGTGGCTCGTGTGGCTCGCGATCCTCGCCGGTGCGCTGATCGCAATCGAGGTGATCGTCGTCACCTACGGCGCGACGTTCAGCGACTGGGCCGAGATCGACGGTGACTACGGCTCGCCGGCCGCGATCGGCAAGGCACTCGTCACGGATTACCTGCTCGCCTTCGAGGTCGTCTCCGTGATCCTCTTCATGGGCGCCGTCGCCGGCGTCATCTTCGGCACCGGCGGCCGTCCGCGCCGCCTGTCGACGGACGAGGTTCTGGCCAAGGAGGCCGAGTCGGCCGAGCAGCGTCGCCGCGAAGCGTCGCGTGCCGTGCTCGACGCCACCCGCGAGTCGATGGGGGAGGGCTCCTGATGGCCGTCTCGCTGCCCTTCTTCCTCGCGCTCAGCGCGATCCTCTTCTCGATCGGCCTAGTCGGCGTGCTGCTCCGCCGCAGCCCGCTGACGATCCTGCTCTCGCTCGAGGTCATGCTCAACTCGGTCAACCTGACGCTCGTCGCGTTCTCGCGCGAGATCGGCGGTTCCGACGGGCAGGTCTTCGCACTGGTCGTGATGGGCATCGCCGCTGCCGAGGTCGTCGTCGGCCTCGGCCTTGTCGTCGCGATGACGCGCCGTGAGATGGTGCTCGACACCGACGAGCTGAGGACGTTGAACGGCTAGCCATGACCGAACTCGTCTGGATCACCCTCGCTCTGCCCGTCGTCGGCGTCGTTCTGCTGACGATTCTCGGCATGAAGCTGCCCGCCCGCGGCGCCGGCTGGTTCGCCTCGCTGATCATGCTCGCCGCCTTCGGCTGCGCGGCCGTCGCGACGATCATCCTCGCCACGCGCCCGGAGGAGGAGCGCCAGGTCGTGCAGGTTGCCTGGACCTGGCTGTCGGCCGGGAACTTCTCGGTCGGCCTCGACCTCTGGTTCGACGAGCTCACCGCCGTGATGCTGCTGATCATCACGGGCGTCGGCTTCCTCATCCACGTGTACTCCATTGGGTACATGGAGGGCGACCCGCAGTCGCGCCGCTTCATGGCGTACCTCAACCTCTTCGTCTTCTCGATGCTCCTGCTCGTGCTCAGCGCGAACCTCGTGCTGCTGCTCGCCGGCTGGGGTCTCGTCGGCCTCTCGTCCTACCTGCTGATCGGCTTCTGGCACAACAAGCCGAAGGCGGTCAAGGCGGCCAAGAAGGCATTCATCATGAACGCGGTCGGCGATGTCGGCATCGCGATCGGCGCCTTCCTGCTGTTCGTCGATCTGGGCACGCTCAACTACAGCGGCATCTTCGCGGGCGCGGGGGAGCTGTCCGAGACGCAGGCCTCGATCGCCTGTCTGCTCCTGCTCGTCGGCGCTGTCGCGAAGTCCGCCCAGCTGCCGCTCCACACCTGGCTGCCCGACGCCATGGAAGGCCCGACCCCGATCAGCGCCCTGATCCACGCCGCGACGATGGTGACGGCCGGCGTCTACCTGATCGCGCGCTTCAACCCGCTCTTCCACTACGCGCCGAAGGTGCTCGACCTGATCGTGATCATCGGCGTGCTCGGTCTGCTGATGGCCGGACTAATCGCCCTCGTCCAGACCGACATCAAGCGCATCATCGCCTTCTCGACGATGAGCCAGATCGCCTACATGTTCGTCGGCGTCGGCCTCATGTCGTACTGGTCCGGCGTCTTCCACCTCTTCACGCACGCGTTCTTCAAGGCGCTGCTGTTCCTCGGTGCCGGCCTCGTGATCCACGCGCTGCACGGCGAGCAGGACATCCGCAACATGGGCGGCTTGCGCAAGCAGCTCCCGAAGGTCTACTTCTGCATGATGATCGGCGCGCTCGCGCTGTCCGGCATCTTCCCGTTCTCCGGCGGCTTCTCGAAGGACGCGATTCTCAGCTCCGCGCTGGCGGTCGATACTCCGATTGGCTGGATCGCCTACATCGGCGGTCTCGTCGGCGCCCTGCTGACCGGCATCTACACGTTCCGCCTGATCTTCATGGTCTTCCATCGCCGCATGTCGCCGTACGCCGAGAACGTCATCCCGCACTCGGTCAAGCATCACGGCGAGGGCCCCAGCACGATGCTCTGGCCGGTCTACATCCTGTCGATCGGTGCCGCGTTCGCCGGCCTGCTGCAGATCCCGGGTGTCACGCACGTCTTCCTGTCGTGGCTCGAGCCGATCTCGCCGTTCGGCATGGTCGAGCCCAGTGCCGGGCAGGAATGGCTCACCACCCTGATCGGCACCGCCGTCGGCCTCACGGGCATCGCGATCGCGTACCACCTCTACGCGCGTGAGAACACGGCGCCCGAGCTGATCCGCAACGGCCACGGCCGCCTGATCCACCGCGCGCTCGAGCGCCGGCTCTACTGGGACGACCTCTACCTGTGGACGTTCGAGAAGCCGCTCCAGTGGGCCTCGGCGTTCCTCAACCGCGACGTGGACAGCCCAGCCTTCCGCTGGGCGCCGCTCGATGGCGTCGGCCAGCTGACGGCCTTCTTCGGTCGCTCGTTCGCGATCATCGAGAACGGCATCGTCCGCATGTACGCGCTCGTCTTCGCGCTCGGCATCGGCGCCGTCATCCTCTACCTGCTGGTGCGTGGCTAGATGATCACCGTCTCCTGGCTCATCGCCGTCCCTGCCATCGCGGCGGTCATCATCCTGCTGCTGCCGTTCGGGCGGAAGATTGCGGGCTACCTCTCGCTGCTCGTGTCGCTGGCCGTCGCCGGCGCCGTGATCGGCTTCATCTACCGCTTCGAGCCGCTCGGCGGCCTCCAGTTCGCCGACAACATCGCGTGGATCAATCCGCTTGGCGTGCGCTGGCACGTCGGCGTCAACGGCGTCTCGCTCGCCATGATCGCGATCACCGCGCTGATCACGTGCTGCGCGGTCGGGTACGGCATGTGGGCCGGACGCGAGCGCTCGCACGCCTCGTTCGCACTGCTGCTGCTGACCGAGGCGTTCCTGATGGTCGTCTTCACCGCACAGGACCTCGTGGTCTTCTACATCGGCTTCGAGGGCATGCTGATTCCGCTGCTCGTGTTGCTGGCGGCGTGGGGTGGCAAGGGCCGCAAGGCTGCGATGGTCCAGGTGATCGCCTACACCGCGATGGGCACGCTGCTGATGCTGCTCGCCATCGCATGGCTCGGCTTCACCGCACCCGGTGGTCCGAACTTCGACATGG
>CAINDT010000071.1 GCA_903847495.1 uncultured Actinomycetes bacterium | reverse complement strand
TCGTGCTGGACGCCGAAGTCGCCGTCGGCATCGATCGAGGCGAGCGTGGCGAGGTTGTCGATCAGGAGGTCGGCGGGCTGCATGCCGTGAGTCTACGCGCGGCCTGAGAGCGACCCTGCGCATATCCCGTATGCGTCCACGTGAAATTCTGACCAGATTCTGACTAGAATCGGCGCTATGGATGTCAGCGTGTACGAAGCAAAGACCCATCTCTCCCGCCTGATCGGCGATGTCGAAGCCGGTCTCGAGGTCACGATTACGCGCCATGGCAAGCCGGTGGCTCGCCTGGTGCCGCTCGTCGACGTCGTCGACGAGCGCGCCGCGGCGGTCGAGCGCCTGCGGGCTCTGAAGCGCGAGCTCGGTGTCAAGGCAACGTCGGCGGAGATTCGCTCTTGGATCGACGAGGGGAAGAAGCTGTAGTGCCCTTCGTCCTCGATGCCTCGGCTGCGCTCGAAGCGGCACTTGACGATGAGTCCGGCGCCGTGGGCAGCGTTGTCACCGATCGGCTGGCCAGCGACACGGCGTACGTGCCGTCCATCTGGTTTAGCGAGGTCGTCCACGCGATGCTTCAGGCGGTGCGCCACCGTCGGCTCTCCGTGGACGATGCGCATGCCACGCTCGCTGCCATCACCGACTGTCCCATCACCGCGGTGTCCGATCATCGGGAGACGCGGGCGCTCCTCGACGTCGCGCACCAGACGGGCCTGTCTGCCTACGACGCGTCGTATCTCTTGCTTGCGGTGGATATGGGGGTTGACCTGGCGACCTGCGATTGGCAACTGCGTCGCGCCGCCGAGCGTGCCGGAGTCGCCTGCATCTAGCCGGTGAAGGCGCAGTCGCGCGCTGTACATTCACCCGATCGATGCTATAACTCGATCCAATAAGTGAAACAAGCGATCCTCATACATGTAGGCTGAGGATCCCGAACCTCCCAGGAGACCCCCGACATGGGCATTCGCATCAACGACACCGCGCCGAACTTCACGGCGCAGACGACCGAGGGCGAGATCGACTTCCACGACTGGATCGGTGACTCGTGGGCCGTGCTCTTCTCGCACCCCAAGGACTTCACGCCGGTCTGCACGACCGAGCTCGGCTACATGGCGAGCATCAACGGTGAGTTCCAGAAGCGCGGCGTCAAGATCATCGGCCTCTCGGTCGACCCGGTCGACCGCCACTCCCAGTGGGCCGATGACATCGAGGAGACGCAGGGCACGCGCCCGAACTTCCCGATGATCGGCGACACGGACTTCAACGTCTCCAAGCTGTACGACATGCTCCCGGCCGACGTCGAGGGCGACGTCGCCGACCGCACCCCGATGGACAACCAGACGGTGCGCAACGTGTTCGTGATCGGCCCGGACAAGAAGGTCAAGCTCGTGCTGGCCTACCCGATGACCACCGGCCGCAACTTCGATGAGGTCCTGCGCGTGATCGACTCGCTGCAGCTGACCGCGAAGCACAAGGTCGCGACGCCCGCCCAGTGGCAGCAGGGCGACGACGTCATCATCGCGGGCTCGGTCAACAACGAGCAGGCCAAGGAGATCTGGCCCGAGGGCTGGAAGGAGCCCAAGCCGTACATCCGCATTGTGCCCCAGCCTAAGGGCTAGGCACGAGACGCACTGGCGGGCGGCCGGTCGGGGGACTGCCGCCCGCCAAGTGCGTGTTCACTCATGTGCTACCGTGTAGCACATGGCTGATTCTATTGGCGTCCGTGAGCTCCGCCAGTACGCGAGCACGTATCTCGCTCGGGTGAAGGACGGTGAATCCCTCACCGTCACCGAGCGCGGCAAGCCGATCGCGCGACTCGTACCCGTGCGCGAAGGCGAGGACGACTGGGAGGCGCGGTGGATCGCCGAGGGCCGCATGCGCCCCGCCACGCTGCCGCCGTCGTCCTGGGCCGATTTCGAACCCGTATCGCTGCTGGACGAGAACGGCGTCTCCATGCTCGACCTCCTCGACGATCTGCGCCGCGACGCGGGAGAGCCAAGCAGGTTCGACCTGTGATGCTCTATCTCGATGCCTCCGCGTTCGTCTCGGCGCTCGGCGGCGAGGCGCATTCCGAGCCGATGCGACGCGTGCTGATGGAGCATCCCACGGTGTCTTCGGCATTGCTCGAGATCGAGGTGGTGCGGGTGACAGCGGGGTACGGTGAGCACGTTCGAAGGCTCGCGCGCGAGCGGTTGCAAACTGTGCGCCTGGTCGACATCGACCGCGCCGTGATCGCGAAGGCGTCGCAGATCGCGCCTGAGGTGCGACTGCGCTCACTCGACGCGATTCACCTCGCCACTGCATTGCTCCTGCCGGAGCCCGTCTCGATGATCACATTG
>CAINDT010000070.1 GCA_903847495.1 uncultured Actinomycetes bacterium | reverse complement strand
GGACGTTGCGCTCGTGCTGGTGATCATCTTCACGGCCCCGCTCGTCGTCGCGGTCTACGAGCGAATCCACCTCAAAGAGCAGCTGCCGCTGTACGCGTGGGGCGCGATCGTCGTCGCGGTCGGGGGCGTGGCGCTCGCGATCCTCGGGGAGGGCGGCATGCCGGCGATCTCGCTGGTCGGCTTCTTGTTCGCGCTGGTCGCCATGGCGGCGTACGCGCTGTCGGTGATCCTCGCGGCTCGCCTGCCCACTGCGTATCCACCGCTGGCGCGCACCGGCGCCTGCATGGTGTTCGCGACCGTGGTCTGGCTCTTCGTCGTGCCGCCGTGGACGCTGCCGTTCGACAAGCTCGGCGACACGACGACCTTCGATGGCCGCTTCGGGTTCTCGCTGCCGGTCTGGGTGGCAGTGCTGTTCGTGATCCTGATCGGCTCGGTGGCCGTCTACGTGACGTGGGTCGGGGGCACGAGTCTGGTCGGCGCCGGTGCGTCGAGCATGGTCGGCATGATCGAGCCGGTCGCCGGCGCGCTGCTCGCCTACGGCCTGCTTGGCCAGCAGCTTGCGGCCACCCAGGCAATCGGCGTGGCGATCGCGGTGGCGGGCATCATCGTGGTTGAGCGGGCGCGCGTACGTGCCGCGCGGGCCACGGAGTTCGACTCGCTCAACGAATTCTGATCGACTCGTACTGCGGTACGGCGCGCGGTCAGGCACGATGCGCCGCGTGATCTCGCGTCGCACCGGCTACCTGATGGTCATCGTCGGCTCGGCGCTGTTCGCGAGCACTGGCGTGATCAGCAAGGCCGCGATCGATGGGGGCGTGGCGCCGCTCGAGCTCGCCGCGTTCCGATCGTACGGCGCCGCGCTGATCCTGCTGCCGTTTTTGCTGCTCACGTTCCGCCGCCTGACGCGGCGTGATCTCGTACCGGTCCTCTTGTTCGCGCTGATCGGCATCGTCCTCGCCCAGGGTCTCTACTACGAGGCAATCTCGCGCATGGACATCGCGGTCGCGCTCGTGATCGTCTACACGGGGCCACTTCTGGTCGCCGCCTTCCAACGCATCTTCCACGGGGAGCGCCTGCCGCTGATCGCGTATGCGGCGATGTGCCTCGCCGTCGGCGGTGTGGCCATCGCCGTGGTGGGCGGAGCGGGTGGCATCGGCTCGATCTCGGTGGTCGGCATCGTCTTTGCGGTGCTGACCGCGCTGTCGTTCGCCGGGCAGTCAATCCTCGGTGCGCGGCAGCCCGTCACGCTGCCACCGCTCGCGCGCACCGGTGCGGGCATGCTCGCCGCGGCACTGATCTGGCTGCCCGTCATCCCCGTCTGGCGATTGCCGTTCGACATCCTCGGCGACGCGACGCAGCTGGCTGGACGTATCGACGTCTCGATACCGGTCGGTGGCGCGGTGCTGTTCACGATCGTGCTCGGCAGCGTGATCCCGTACGCACTGGTGATCACCGGCATCACCCGCATTGGCGCTGGTGCCGGCAGCATGGCGGGGATGGCGGAGCCGATCGTTGCGCCACTGCTCGCGTGGTTCGTGCTTGGTCAGGTGCTCGCCCCGCTGCAGGCGCTCGGCATCGCCCTCACCATCGCGTGCGTCGCCGTCGTCGAGCACCAGCGGTTCAAGCACGGGACGGCCAACGAAATCCTGGTCGCCGAGCTCTGAGCCACCGGTGATCTCCAAGCGCACGGGCTACCTCCTCGTCGCGGCGGCCTGCACGATGTTCTCGTGCAACGGCATCGTCGGACGCATCGCCATCGACGGCGGTATCGCGCCGTCAGAGGTCTCGGCGATTCGCATCTGCGGCGCGGCGCTCCTGCTCTTGCCGTTCGTGGTGCGTGCTGCGCGTCGTTTCCGACGAGCGATGCTCGTGCCGATGACGCTCTACGCGATCGTCGGCCTCGTGGCGGCGCAGGGGCTCTTTTTCGAGGCAGTCGCCGAGCTCGACGTGGCGATCGTGCTGGTGATCGTCTACCTCGCGCCGCTCTTGGTTGCCGTCTACGAGCGTGTGCGCGAGGGCGAGCAACTACCCCTCTACGCGTACCTCGCGATGGTGGTGGCGCTCGGCGGCGTGGCGCTCTGCGTGCTGGGCGGCATCGGGCACATCTCGACGTGGGGCGTCGTGTTGACGATCGTCGCCATGTTCGTGTTCGCCGGGCAGCTCCTGCTGGCATCGCGTCAGCCCGTCGAGCTCGATCCACTTGCGCGGGCCGGCGGCACGCTGCTGATCGGTGCGATCGTGTGGCAGTTGATCGTGCCGGTGTGGTCACTGCCGTTCGACCAGTTCGGGCAGGTTGTCGATCTGGATGGCCGCGCCGCGCTGTCGGTGCCGATCGGCGCTGCGTTGCTGTGGATCGTGATCCTCGGCGCAACGATCCCCTACGTGATGCTGCTCTGGGGCGCTATTCGCATTGGTGCCGGGGCGACGAGCATGCTCGAGATGACGCAGCCCGTGGTGGGTGCAACGATCGCTTGGCTGGTGCTGGGCCAGCGGCTCTCGGCGCTTCAGGTCACCGGTATCGTGGTCACTGTCATCGCGATTGGTGTTGTTGAGCGGGCGCGCATGCGGCTCGGCCACGGGCAGGACTGGAAGGTGGTGGAGTCGTGAGCACGTATCGCACCGGCGCGCTGCTTGTGCTCCTGGCGACCACGTTCTTTGCGGTCAATGGCATCGTGGCGCGCATCGCCATGGACGGCGGGCTGCCACCCGTGAGCGTGGCGGCGGTGCGCACCGTCGGCGGCGCGATCTTCCTGCTGCCGTTCGTCCTGATCGTGTGGCGGCGCTTCACGCGGCCGATGCTGCTGCCGATCATCGGCTACGCCGCGATCGGGATCTTCGCCTCGCAGGCGCTCTACTTCCAGACGCTGAGCTATCTCGACGTCGCGCTGGCGCTCGTGCTCTCGTATCTCGCGCCGATCCCGATCGCGATCTACCAGCACGTGCGCCGCGGCGAAAAGCTGCCGACCTACGCGTACGTGGTGATGATCGTGGCGATCGCCGGCGTGGCGTTATCGGTGCTGGCAGGTAGCGGCGGACTTGGCGCCGTCTCCTTGATCGGCGTGGTGTTCGGCCTCGCGACGATGATCACCTTCGCGATCATGGTGCTGCTCAGCCCGAGCCAGCCATCGGAGCTTGGTCCGCTGGCGCGTGCGGGGGCGCCGCTCGTTGTCGCCGCCATCCTCTACCTGGTCGTGGTGCCGCCCTGGACGTTTCCGTGGGGCATGCTCGGTGACACCGTCGAGCTCGCGGGGCGCTTGCAGCTCGAGGTCCCGCTGTGGACCACGCTGATCTGGGTCGTCGTGCTTGGCTCGGTCGTGCCGTTCGCCCTCGTGCTGGCCGGCAACGCTCGCGTTGGTGCCGGCGCGGCGAGCATGCTCGGCATGTGGGAGCCCGTCGTCGGCTCGCTTGCGGCGTGGGTGATCCTCGGTCAGGTGCTGACACCGCTGCAGATCCTCGGCATCACGATCACCGTGATTTCCGTTGGCATCGTCGAGCACGCTCGCACGCGTTTCATCCACGACGTTGAGCTGCCAGGCATGCTGCCGCCGCTCGGCGACGACGATCCCCGGTAGCGTTCCGCGTATGGGAAACGTCCTCACCTCGCTCCCCGTCGGCGAGCGCATCGGCATCGCCTTCTCTGGCGGCCTCGACACCTCGGCTGC
>CAINDT010000069.1 GCA_903847495.1 uncultured Actinomycetes bacterium | reverse complement strand
GTCGTCAGCGAGATCCCGGCGACGCCGATCATCGCGAACCCGAAACCGCTGTAGCCTCGCACGACGGCCGCAACGAAGATCACGCCAACCGCGAGCGCGATGATGAAGGTTTCGGCCATCTCCGGAACCCTACGCCGCAGGGGTCACTGCGCACCGCTCGTGTCCACGAGGAACCCGCGCGTCCGAGTGCGAGCGTCGTCGCCGATGCCGGGGGCGGGGCTCGAACCCGCACGTTGTTGCCAACGCCGGATTTTGAGTCCGGTGCGTCTACCAGTTCCGCCACCCCGGCCGGGGGAGACAGGACAATATCGCGCCTGTCCGGTTGCGTGTGCTACCTTGATGGCGTGGTTGGCAATGGCGCCGACCACGACGCGACGAGGCGTCCCTCCGTCGCGGCGTGCCCGGTGGGGCGACGCCGCCTGAAACGGAGACGCACATGACGAAGAAGGAAGTCCTCGCAAAGGCCAAGGCGGAGAACGTCCGCTTCGTGCGCCTGCAGTTCACCGAGCTCCATGGCCAGCTCAAGAACATCCAGATTCCGGTGGAGGAGCTGCCGAAGGCGCTCGACAACCAGATGATGTTTGACGGCTCCTCGATCCGCGGGTACAAGCGCATCGAGAAGTCGGACATGTACTTCCAGCCCGACCTCAACACGTTCCAGGTCATCCCGTGGCTCGAGGGCGCGACCGGCAACGTGGCGCGCATCATCTGCGACGTCGCTGACCCGGACGGCACGCCGTTCGTGGGCGACCCGCGCGTGGCACTCAAGACCGTCATCGCCGACGCCAAGAAGATGGGCTTCGAGATGAGCGTCGGCCCGGAGGCCGAGTTCTTCGTCTTCGACCATGACGCCGAGGGCAACCCCACCGTCAATCCGCACGACAAGGCCGGCTACTTCGACGTCGGTCCGATGGACAAGGGCGTCGAGGTGCGGCGCGCCATGGACGACATGCTGCACTCGATGGGCTTCCACCTCGAGGCTTCGCACCACGAGGTCGCGATCGGCCAGCACGAGATTGACTTCCGCCACGCTAACGCGCTCGAGTGCGCCGACATGCTGATCACGTTCCGCTACGTGATCCGCTCGGTGGCCGCGCAGCTGGGCCTGCACGCGACCTTCATGCCGAAGCCGATCTTCGGTGAGAACGGCTCGGGCATGCACTGCAACCAGTCGCTCTCGAGCAAGGGCAAGAACATCTTCTTCGACCCGAAGGGCGAGGAGCAACTCTCCGACGCGGCGTACGGCTACATCGCCGGTCTACTCGAGCACCTGCCGGCCATTACGGCGATCGCGAATCCGATCGTCAACTCGTACAAGCGCCTCGTGCCGGGCTATGAGGCTCCGGTCTACATCGCCTGGTCGCCGGGGAACCGCTCGGCGGCGATCCGCATCCCGGCCTCCCGTGGCGGCGGCACCCGCGCCGAGCTGCGCACGCCAGACCCGACGGCCAACCCGTACCTGCTCTTCGCGGTGATGCTGGCGGCCGGGCTCGACGGCATCAAGAAGGGCGCGCGTCCGCCCAAGCCGGTCAATCAGAACATCTACAACCTCACCGCTGAGGAGTCGAAGAAGCTCAAGGTTGGCGCCCTGCCGCACAACCTCGATGCGGCCCTTAACGCGCTCGAGAACGACAAAGTCGTCTGCGCGGCCCTCGGGGAGCACATCACGGAGGCGTTCCTCGCGGAGAAGCGCAAGGAGTGGGACCAGTACAAGATGCAGGTCCACCAGTGGGAGATCGACCAGTACATGGAGACCTTCTAAGGCCTCCACATCGGTACGGCGCGGGTCCCCGGCTGGGGATCCGCGCCACCGAACCGGCGCAGACAGGGGGAAACCGCTGTACCTTGCGCCATGACCGCCCATGCGGCTGCCGGCCACTTTCGGTCCGGGGCTGCGGGTGCGGCGACTGAACCAGGAGGTGGCCCCATGGGCCTGACAAACGAGCAGAAGACCGAGATCATCGGGAAGCACG
>CAINDT010000068.1 GCA_903847495.1 uncultured Actinomycetes bacterium | reverse complement strand
GATCACGACGGCGTCGGCAGCGGCGACGTCATCGCGTGACGACACGAGCGGCACGCCGCAGAAGGTGCGCACCACGCCGTAGAACGCGTGGTACGAGCCGTGAACCGGATCCTGTGGCGCGCTCATCGCTCGTTGATCTCCCAGTCGTTTTGGATTTCCGCACTGGTCGAGGCGGAGATGAAGCAGTCGCGCTCGGCCTTGCCGATCAGCTCGCGCGCCTGCTCGGCCTGCCCGGCGGCGACGACGACGTGGGGGCGCTGATGCACGTGCACGAAGGCGTAGCGGCCATCCTCGACACGGCGCATGACGGTGCCACCGATCTCGGAGCCGTACTCAAGCACGTCGACGCCCTTGTGTTCGGCGTGGGCGAGGAACGAGATCATCGTGCAGGAGGCGAGGCTGCCAAGGAACAGGTGCTCGGGGCTCCAGCGATCCTCCTCCCCCATGGGGAAGTCGGACGGCGGCCCCGACAGGATCGACGGGCGCCCCTCTGCGCTCAGCGTGGAGGCACGACGACCATCCCACGCGACCTCGACGTCGTACTGGAAGCTCTTGCGGTTCGGCACGTAACGCATCTTACCGGCGCGTCGGGGAGTGCCGCCGCGCGCTGCCAACGCTGCCATGCTTCACGCACATCGGGGAACCTCCCCCGACGCGGACGGCCTCCAATAGGATCCCGCCCGAACCGATTTCCCGCAGGAGACCGACACCGTGTCCGACGACAGCAACGAGACCGAGATCGAGGCAAGCGCCGAGGCTGAGGCCGAGGCTCCCGCCGCTGACGCGACTGAGGCCGTGGCCGACGAGGCTCCCGCCGAGGCCGTCGCCGAGGCCGACCTCCCCGAGGTCGCCGGCGAGTCCGCTGAGGCTGGCGAGGCCGCTGAGGTCTACGACGCCCCCGCCGCCACCGCGACGATCGTCCAGGAGGGTCCGACGGTTGCCCGCGTCTACATCTGCAAGCACGGGCACCGCACGATCTCGCTCTGGCAGGTCCCGGAGACGTGCCTCCGCCGCGTCAAGGGTCACATCTGCGGCGAGGCCACGGTGCCGCTGGCCGACGCGCCCGCGGACGCCAAGGAGAAGATGCTCAACCCGCTCAAGGCCTCCAAGAAGGCCGCCAAGAAGTCGTAATGGGCGGTCCCGATCTCTCCAATCCGCTGGGGTTCTCCTGGCTGCAGCCGCTGACCGAGGACGAGCGCTCGCGCATCGTCTTCTCCGAGGCCGGCGAGATGCTCGATGACGGCGACTGGTACGTCGACGCGACGAGCCCGAAGCGCGGTCCCGTGCTGGCGCTTGAGGGCGAGTTCGTGCCGAAGCAGGGTCTCTACATCCGTCGCTCCAAGGTGGGCGAGGATCTGTGGGGCCGCGTGACGCTCGCTGCGTCCGGCAAGCTCTAAGCCGCGTCTGCGCCAAACCCGCCGTCAGTCTTCAACCGGCGTGCGCTAGCCTGCGAACAGTCACTGACCGACCGATCAGACGGAGTTCCCCCCTGTGAGCGCTGAGACCGAAGCAGCAACCCCGACGTCCGCCGTGGGCGACGTCGTGGTCGCGACCGACCTGACGAAGATCTACGGCGAGGGCGACTCCGAGGTGCGCGCGCTCGACGGCGTCTCCGTCTCGTTCCCCAAGGGACAGCTGGCGGCGGTCATGGGGCCGTCCGGCTCGGGCAAGTCGACGCTGATGCACATCCTCGCCGGGCTGGATCGTCCGACCGGCGGCAGCGTCCTGGTCGACGGCACGGAACTCGCGGGCCTCAACGACCAGAAGCTCACGCTCCTGCGCCGCGACAAGATCGGCTTCGTCTTCCAGTTCTTCAACCTGCTGCCGATGCTCACCGCCAAGGAGAACATCGAGCTGCCGATGAAGATCGCCGGCGCCAAGCCGGATCCTGAGTGGGAGGCCACGCTCGTCGAGGCGACCGGTCTCGGCACCCGCCTCACGCACAAGCCGGCCGAGCTGTCCGGTGGCCAGCAGCAGCGCGTCGCCGTGGCGCGTGCCCTGCTCTCCAAGCCCGCTGTCATCTTCGGCGACGAGCCCACCGGCAACCTCGACTCCAAGACCAGCGGCGAGGTGCTCGACCTCCTGCGCCGTGCCGTCGACGAGTTCGATCAGACCGTGATCATGGTCACGCACGACGCCAGCGCCGCGGCTATTGCCGACCGCGTGCTGTTCCTGCGCGACGGCAAGATCGTGCGCGACGCCGGCCGCCTGTCGGCCGGCGAGATCCTCGACACGATCAAGACGCTGGAGTAGGGCATGTTCGGGCTCGTCCTGCGAGGGCTCGCGACGCGCAAGCTGCGCTCCGCCCTCACCGCCATCGCGATCCTGCTCGGCGTGACGATGATCTCCGGCACGCTCGTGCTGACGGATCAGATCGATCGCGCCTTCGTGCAGATCTTCCAGGCGGGTAACGCCAAGATCGACGTGGTGATCAAGCAGAAGCCGCCGTTCGAGAACGTGCAGACGAGTGTCTACCTTGACGCCGCGGTCGTCGATCAGGTGCGCAAGGTGGATGGCGTCAAGACCGCCGATCCCTTCATCCAGTCCGAGGGCTACCTGATCGCCAACGGCGAATCGCTCAACTCGACCGGCGGCGCGCCGAGCTTCGTCTTCAGCAACCTGCCGCAGGACCTCAATCCGTACACGCCGATCGATGGGCGTCTCCCCGAGGCCTCCGGCGAGGTTGCCGTGGCGAAGGAGATCGCCGACAAGGGCAAGGTCAAGGTCGGCTCCAAGCAGCAGCTCGCCACCCAGGACGGCATCAAGGACGTCACCGTCGTCGGCATCCTCCAGTACGGCAACGGCGACACCTCGCTCGGCGGCTCGACGACCGTGCTCGCGCCGCTCGCCGACGTCCAGCAGTGGTGGGCGCTCGAGGGCAAGGCGAGCTACATCTACGTCAAGGCCCAGGATGGCGTCTCGCAGGGCGAGCTGAAAGACCGCGTCCGTGCGGCGCTGCCGCAGCAGGACCTGATCGTCCAGACCGGGCGGGAGGACGCGGACGAGCAGGCAGGCCAGCTCAACGACCTGATCGGCAAGATCATCCGCTACGCACTGCTCGCGTTCGCCGGCGTGGCGATCCTCGTCGGCGCGTTCATCATCTACAACACCTTCTCCATCACGGTCGCTCAGCGCACCCGCGAGTTCGCGATGCTGCGCACGATCGGCGCGTCGCGCCGCCAGATCCTCGCGAGCGTGATCGGCGAGGCGTTCCTGATCGGGCTGCTTGCATCCGTGGCAGGCATCGTGCTCGGCCTCGGTCTCGCGTGGGGCCTGGGCAAGCTCTTCGGCGCGATTGGCTTCGGGCTGCCCGCCACGGGGCTGATTCTGTCCTGGCAGACCGTGGTCGTGTGTCTCGCCGTGGGTATCGGCATCACGGTGCTGGCCTCGATCTTCCCGGCGCTACGCGCGACGCGCATCGCGCCGATTGCCGCGCTGCGTGAGGGCGCCACGCTGCCCGTCGGTCGCTTCGCGAAGTTCACGCCCGCGATCGCGGTGGTCATTGGCGTGCTCGGTGGTGCTGGCATGGCCTACGGCCTGATCAGCAGCGGCAGCACGACGGGGCGTCTGACGACGCTCGCCGGCGGCGCGATCCTGATCTTCCTGGCTGTGGCGATGCTGTCGCGCTACATCGTGCGTCCGGTCGTGAGCGTGCTCGGCGTTCCGATCGGTGCAGTGGCCGGCGGTGTCGGGCGCATCGCGTCGGAGAACGCGGCGCGCAACCCTGCGCGTACCGCGGTGACGGCGGCGGCGCTCATGATCGGCATCGGCCTCGTCGTATTCGTGACGATCTTCGTCGGCGGCATCAAGGCGTCCTTCACCGGCGCGATCGACTCCTCGCTGAAGAGCGAGATCACCGTCAGCGCCCGTGGCTTCGGCGGCACCATCCCTGCCGCCGTGCTCCCGGCGGTACAGGGCGTCGAGGGCGTGCAGACGGCCTCGCCTGTCGGTGGCACCGCCGTGCAGATCGGCAACGGCGGCTACGCGCTGATCGGCATCGATCCGACCACGCTCCCCGAGGTCTATGCCTTCGACTGGACCGACGGCTCCGACGCGCTGCTCGGCACGCTCGGTACCGACAAGGCACTCGTCGAGAGCACAATCGCCGAGGAGTTGAAGGTCAAGCCAGGCGGGACGGTCGACGTCCTCTCGATCAGCGGCGCCAAGGCCACGTTCACCGTCGTGGGCACCTACACCGATCCGACGATCCTCAACGGCATCGTGGTGGACCAGCCGGCACTCAAGCCGCTGCTGCAGTCGAACGCCACCGGGCTCAACACGGTCTTCGTGCGCGTCGCCGACGGCACGAGCGTCGAGACGGTCCAGGCAGGCGTCGAGGAGGCGCTCAAGCAGTTCCCAACCGCGCAGGTGCAGTCGAATCAGGAGCAGAAGGACCAGGCGGCCTCCGGCGTCAACACGATCCTCGTGATCTTCTACGCCCTGTTGGCGCTCAGCGTCGTGATCTCGCTGTTCGGCATCGTCAACACGCTGGTACTGTCGATCTTCGAGCGCACCCGCGAGATCGGCATGCTGCGCGCCGTTGGCACGACGCGGCGCCAGCTGCGCGCGATGATCCGCTGGGAGGCCGTCATCACCTCGATCATCGGCGGCGTGCTTGGGGTGCTGCTGGGCATCCTCTTCGGCTGGGCCGTCTGCAAGGGGCTCGAGAGCGACGGGCTCGTCTTCGTGTTCCCGACGAGCCAGATCCTCATCTTCCTCGTATTGTCGATCGTGGCGGGTGTACTGGCCGCGATCCTGCCGGCGCGCCGTGCTGCCAAGCTCGACGTGCTGGCGGCGCTGTCGTACGAATAGGGGGCGATGCCCGATGATGTCTCGGGCATGCGCAACCTGAGCATCACCACCGGTCGGCGCGGCGCATGCTGACCGCGCTGCTCTGGGGTGGCTCGTTTGCCGCTGGCATCCTCTGGCAGTGGCGATCGCCGCACACGGCCGCGCCGTGGAACAAGCGGATCTTCAACTTCTACTTCCACTTCTTCGCGCCTGTCGTCGTGCTGTTCGCGTACACCGTCGTGCCCGCCGACGCGACGACGCTGATCGCCCTCGGTGCCGTGATCCTCGCCTCGTACATCGTGCTTGCGATTGGCCTCGTCTATGCCCGACTGGCGGCGCGCGATCGTGGCGAACAAGGTGTCCTCGCGCTTGGCAGCGGCTTCACCAACACGGTCACGCTCGGCTACCCGGTGATCAACGCCGTCTTTGGGCCCGCGGGACTCGCGCTGCAGGTGCTGTTCGCGCAGTTCATGTACCTGATCCCCATCGTCTCCGTGTCGACGACGATCGCCGCGCACTACGGCAACGGCACCCGTCCGCGCGGGTGGGGCGGCGTCATCCGCCAGATCATCAACGTGCCGTTGATCTTCGCGGTGATCGCCGTCGTGATCCGTGTGGCGGGTTTCGACATCGAGCCGTATGTCTCGCGCCCGACCGACTGGGTCGTCTTCCTGATGGGCCCGATCGGCTTCCTCGAGCTCGGCCTGGCGCTGCCGCTCGACCGCGTCTCGCACGACATCCACGACCTGTGGCGCGCAGCCGGTCCGATCTTCCTGCGCCTCGCGATCGCCCCCGCGATCCTCTTCGTCATCCACCTCGCCATTCGCGTGGACATCCCGACCGTCTACTACCTATCGATTGCGATGCCCGCCGCGTTCCACACGCTGATCCTCGCGCGCGTCTATGGCCTGCCCGGACCGATGATGCGCCTGATCGTGGTGATCTCGAGCCTGATCATGATCGGCGCGATCTTCGTCGGGCTGTCGTTCTTTTAGGGCGCGACGGTGAACGCCGGCGTGAAGAAGCTGTCCGGTAACTGCCGCAGTGTCTGGGCGCAATCCGTGCCCTTGACCTTGCGGCGGAAGTCCGAACCCATCTGCGCAGCCTGATCGCGAAGTGCCTGTGTCTGGCCGTCGGAGAAGCCCGTGCCCCACGGCATCGTCTTCGGGTCATACCCCGGAGCGCCGAAGGTGAATGCGGGGGGCTTGAGGGTGACCTGAACGACGGGCGTGAGTCCCGGACCGATTGCTGTCAGGCGATAGGAACGACCGGCGCCGGTCTTGCCGTTCGAGCCGCCCTTCTTGGCCACCTCGTAACAGAACGTGCCGTTGGGGGGCTGCGTCAAGACCCCCATGATGCGGTGCCAACCTGGTCCGTAGTCTGAGTCCAGTGTGTCGATGTACACATTGCGTCCGAACGACGTGGTCGGCGCGCCAAAGCGATTGCCCGGTCCGTACACGCCATAGCCGCTGTACGTGAACGATCCGAAGATCGTCTCGAAGTGCTGGCCCTTGAGATACCCGCTGTAGCCACCGGGGCTGAACTTCGACCAGCGGGTGTAGGCCGTCAATTTCGGTAGCCCGTCGAAGGTCTGGGTCCCAAGTGGCGGTAGGTCGAACGTCGTGACGGTCGGCGGTGCGCCGGCGTGCGCCCACGTGGGACGCCCAGGTGCGTCGGCCGGCGATGTCCAAGTGGATACGTAGATGGTCATGCCCATTTCGCCCGGCGACCCGCCGAAGTCCTCCGCCTTCTTGGTGACTTTTTGCACCAGCCACGTGCGCCGCGTTCCGTCCACATCCTCCGCGTCGCAGCGGAGCCCCGGCATGACGGCTGTCTCTGCCGCGAAGCTCCACGTGCACGGCCGTTTCCTGGATGGCGCGATAGGTGCTGCCGAACCGCTTCGGTATTCAACCGGTGCCTGCTGTGCCCCTGAATTCGGCGCGGACACGATCGCAGTACGCGTGCCCCCGTTCATGTCTACAAACGTGATCAGGAGCCGCGATATCGGCGCCTCGTCGGCTGTGCCGGCATCAATTGCACGTCCCTGACGATCGGCACCGCAGGGCACGAACGATTGCGGATCGATGATGCGCAGGCTCCGCGCGGGGCACGACACTTCCGCAACCACGCGGATGCTCGACATTATGGTGGTGCCGATGTCTTGCGCGGCTGTTGCGCTAGCGGGCAGCGCGGTGAGCACGCCGAGAACGGCAAGGATCATCGGCAACCGAAGGAAACGAGACATAGGCATATGGTACGTCGATCTCGAGCGCACTAGGTGCCGCGGCAGTCAGTCCGCCAACGCGATGTAGAAGACCTAGGAAGCGTGCCCGCTACGACATGGGGATCTGGCGCAGGATATGCGGCTCGACCCGATCGAAGATCTCCTCGAGCGACTCGCCCGTGATCGTCAGGCCGTGGTTCTTGAGGCCGATGATCGCGTGGCCCGGATCGGGCTGCACGCGCACGAGGTCGGCGACGGCGTCGGCCAGCTCGGCCGTACCGCACGGATAGTTGATCTCGGTGGCGTCCACGCCCTCAACCCACGCGTGCACGTGGATGATCGCGCCGACGCTCGGGTGCTCGCGGTAGATCTTGAAGTGCTCGATCGCGTCGACGGAGACGCGGCGGGGCTCGATGCCCGGCGGGACCGACATGACCATCGCCTGCGCGGCGGCGTCGTAGTCGGTGACGAGCAGCATGTCGCGGCCGATCTCCTGCAGGTTCGACTTGTCGACGCCCGAGGCGCTCATCCAGAAGCGGGTGTCGTCCTTGCGGGCCGACAGGTTGCCGTAGGACAGGCCGCCGATCGAGTACAGGCGCATGACGTGCTCGAGGTCGCGCTTCTCGAGGTAGTCCTGGATCGGGAACGGCGCGGGCAGCAGGTCGAGTGCGTCGAGACGCTGGCCGGCGGCCGTCAGGCTCGCGGTCACCTCGTCGCCGTCCCACAGCTCGGACTCGAGGTCGGGATTCCAGATGTTGTCGATCACGAGGTGGCTCTCGGCCAGCGGCGCGAGGCGCTCGGCGACCATCGCGTAGAAGGCGTCGGTGCCGTCGTCGGCGATCGCGTAGTTACCCTGCTCCATCGTGCCGAAGCGCGCCTCGGTGCCGGGAACCACACGGACGGAGACATTCGAGAGAGCGCGGACCAGGACGGGGTAGTAGTCGCTGATCGCCTCCTTGAAGTCGGCCGGCGGCGCGGCGCCCTCGTAGATCGCAGCGCAGAACGTCGTCTTGTTCTCGCGGCGGTACGGGCGCACGTTGTCGCGGTTGACGAAGTTGCAGACGAGATTCGCCGTGGCGAGGTCGTCCGTCTTCTCGTACCCGCGGGCCGTGAGCGCGGCGCTGAGCCGGTCGGCGAAGGACGAGAGCGTGTCGGAGACCTCTCCGTGGAAGGCGAATCGCATGGACTGAGGGTAGCACCCGGCGTGAGCCGGAGTACCGCGTGGCGCCTGCAGTGAGGCGGCCTGCGGGGCGTCTGCGCTACAGTCCACGTCAGTTCGGTGCCGTCGGGTACCGAGGATCCGCGATCCAGCAGCCGACCTCGGGTCGTGCCCGCGCTGGAAGGCGGTTGGAGGCATGGATGCTCGAAGCCGGTGATGCGGCGATCAGCGCGGAGTTCGTGGAGACGACGGGGAGCCCGTCGTTCGACGACGTGCAGCGCTGGATCGGCGAGCGCATCGTCGCCGAGGGCGAGCCCGTCGAGCTGCGCCGCGGCTCCGTCTGGGCCGGTGCGTATCTCGACGCCGTCGAGGAGATGGCGCAGGGGCTGAAGTCCCCGTCGCCGGAGTATCGCCGCCGCTACGCGCTGCCACTCGGTCTCGAACGCATGCTCGGTGCCGACGAACCGCACCTCGCGTCGGGCCTTCCGCTGCGCGCCCACCAGGTCGACGCGCTGGCAGGCATGCTCGCCGCGGTCATTGGCGATTACGAGCGCCAAGAGGCCGACGACACGGCTGAGGCCGACCTCGACGACGCCGCACCGCGTCTGGCCGACGAGTCGCAGGCCGTCGTCGGCGACACGGGCGGTGACGATGGCGACGACGACGAGGAACTGGTCTTCGAAGACGACGACGAGAGCGAGGCCGTCGAGCTGCCGCCGCTGATCGACGAGGAGCCGGTCGCTCGTGTGGTGCTGGCCGGCGTCGAGGACGACGATGACGACGACGAGGACGATGACGAAGACGCCACGGGCGAGCACGAGGCCGCCGATCCGGGCGCCATTCGCCGGTACCGCTTCAAGCACCCGACCGCCTCCGGCAAGACCGTCGCCGCGGCCGCCTTCGTCGATGCCGCGCGCATCACCGGCGTGCTGATCCTCACCCACCGCCGCCTGCTCGTCGATCAGTTCAAGCGCGACCTCAAAGAGCAGGGCTACGGGCACCGCATCAAGGAGCCCGTGCTCGGTGTCGCCCGTCCGCCGGTCGTGCCGCCGATCTCGATCGAGACGTACGCGTGGTTCATCAAGAACGCCGACCGTCTGAGCCGCGACACGTACGGCGTGATCCTGTGCGACGAGGCGCACACCGCGCTCGGTGATCGCACCTCCGCGGCGATTCGCCGCCTCGATACGCCGACGTACATCGGCATGACAGCCACCGACGAGCTGCTGCAGAAGCACGTCGGCGATGTCTTCCCGGCCGAGATCGCCGACTTCCCGCTCGGCGAGGCCGTGCTCAGCGGTGTCGTCGCCCCGCTGCGCGCCGTGCGCGTGCCGCCGGGTGCGTCACTCAAGCGCGTGCGCCTCGTCGGCGGCGACTACGACCAGCAGGAGCTTGCCGACGCGCTTGACCACGACGCCGTCAACATGGCCGCTGCGATGTATTACCTCGACATGTTCGGCCAGCGGCCAGGCATCGTCTACGCGGCCGGCGTCGATCACGCCGGACGCGTCGCCGCCGCCATGCGCGCAATCGGGCTCAAGGCCGAGGCCGTGTCCGGCCGCACGCCGCCGCGCGAGCTCGCCGAAACGCTTGCCGCCTACGAGCGCGGCGACGTCAACGTGCTCGTCAATGCGCAGTTGCTCGCCGAGGGGTGGAACGCACCGCGCGCCACCGTCTGCATGCACCTCGCCCCGACCGCCAGCCGCCGCGTGTACCAGCAGCGCGTCGGTCGGGTCATGCGCCTGCACCGCCGCAAGGAGTCGGGCGTCGTCGTCGACTTCGCCGAGGCCGCCGCGCCGCACACCGATCGCACGATCACCCTGCACTCGCTGCTCGACGTCGACACGTTCCAGCCGGGGGCGCTGGTCACGCCGCGCCCGCCGCGCGTGCGCCGCCGCTGGCGCCGGCTGCCGAAGGCGCTCGTGCGCGAGGCGCCGTGGGTCGTGCCGGTCACGCCGGATCCCGCGCGTCGCGCGCAGGTGATCCGCGACAACTGGAAGACCGTCGCCGTCGACCGCCTGCCGCTCGACGAGCAGGAGCTCTGGGCCGCGCACGCCGCCGAGCGGGCACAGCCGAAGGACCTCGAGAAGCTGGCGCGTGTGCTGGTGGCGGTGCCGCGCGAGGCCCGCATGGTGTTCTTCGCGAAGTGTGCGGCCGAGAACCGGCACCGCCAGCTGCGCCTCGAGGCGCTGCGCGATCTGGCCCAGAGTGGCCCGGGCACGAATCTCTTCGAGCAGGCCGTCCGCCTCGTCGAGCGCGCCCCGACCTGGCGGCAGGATCGCCAGCAGGGCGCCCGCACGCTGCTGCTGGCCCTCGGCGATGGCTTCGGCGAGGCCTCGGACCACTACGTCACCGCGTGGGCCTGGCGTCTCGCTGGCGCCTCGCACGACGCGCAGCAGCGCCGCGTCACCACCGCGCTCGAGAACGGCCGCGACCTCGTGCGCAGTCTCGCCGGCAAGACCGGGGAAGAGGCGCGGGCCCAGGCCAAGGCCGTCGTCGCGATCGCCGAGGAGCAGCCGCTCGATGTCGGCGCCGCGATCCTCGCCTGCGTGCGCACCACGGACCCGTCGGCCGAGCGCGTCCTCGACGACGCGAGCATCCGCATGTCGACCGATCCGCGCGCGCTCGCAGCGGCGCTCGGCTCGAACGTTCCGCTGCCGCGTGGCGTCAAGCGCCCGACCCGCTCGCGCGTCTCGGCCGCAGCGCTGTCCGCTTCGACATTGCCCTCCGCCATCGGCGCACTGCCCAACGAGGCCGCGCACGAGGAGCCCAAGAAGCGCCGTCGCCGTCGCCGCAAGAAGAAGGGCACCGGCGAGGTGCAGCTCGACGAGAGCGGCGAGGTGACCGTCGTCGATGAGGCCGGAACCGCGGAGCAGCCAGGCACGGAAGATCAGCCCGTCGCTGACGAGCAGTCCGTCGACGCGCCGAGCGACCAGGACGACGAGCCCAAGCCGAAGAAGCGCACGCGACGCAAGCAGGTCGTCGAGGAAACGCCGGCCGACGAGTCCGCGCTCGAGGATGTCGCTGTGGCAGCGCCCGCAGAGGACGCAGGCGCGGAGGAGTCCACCGTTGAGGACGCGCCGAAGCCCAAGCGCCGCCGCAAGGCCAAGCCGGTCGAGACGCTCGCCGCAGAGGAGACCGTCACCGAGGCGGCCGTCGCCGTGGAGCCAGCCGAGCCGGCCGTCGAGTTCACCGCGTCGGGCATGCGTCGCGTCGTGATCGACGACGCGGACGACGCCACGTTCTCGACCGATGGACTCACGCCCAAGCGCGGCAGGAGCCGCAGCAAGCCGAAGCCACGTTCCAAGCCCAAGCCGAAGGCCACGCCGCAACCGACGGGTGAGCAGGCAGGGGCAGAAGCCCCAGCACCGACCGAGCCGGCCGAGATCCCCGAGTGGTAACCCTGGTCATGCGGCACGCCGTCAGGCGCAGCCGCTCGGCACCCGCCTACTTGTAGCGGTAGGTGATGCGCCCGCGGGTGAGGTCGTACGGGCTGAGCTCGACCTTCACGCGGTCGCCGGGCAGGATGCGGATGTAATGGCGTCGCATGCGGCCGGAGATGTGGCCGAGCACCTCATGCCCGTTATCGAGCATGACGCGGAACATGGTGTTCGGAAGCGACTCCGTCACCTCGCCCTCGACTTCGATCTTCTCTTCCTTCGTCACCTTGACTCCGTGGTCGACTTCGCTCAATGGTACTGGAGTCGTCAGAGAAGCGACCCCGCCAGCCTGTAACGTCACGTCTATGAACGTCATGACTCCCGACGAGCTGGGCCGTTACGCGGACGCCGTCATCGATACCTGCCTGCACATCAAGAAGGGCGACACCGTCGCCGTCCACGGCGAGCCGGGCTCGCGGCCGTACGTCCAGGCGCTTGTCGACTCGGCCTACGCCTCGGGGGCGCGGTTCGTCGACGTTCTCTACGTCGACCCGGTCATCCGCCGCGCGCGCATCACCGGCGCGAAGGACGTGAGCACGCTCAAGTGGACGCCGCGCTGGCATCTCACGCGCATGAAGGACCTGATCGCGGCCGACGCATCGCTGATCTCCATCGCCGGCGAGGAGAACCCGGGGCTGATGAAGGGCGTCGATCCGAAGCGCGCGATGCTCGAGATGACGGCGCGCATGCCGGGACGCGAGGCCTACCTCAAGGCCGTCGCCGCCGGCACTGCGCGCTTCTGTGTCGTGGCGTATCCCGCCCCGGGCTGGGCCAAGCAGGTCTACCCGAAGCTGTCGGTCGAGCGGGCGCAACGCGCACTCGCCAAGGACCTCCTCTCGTTCTGCCGGATCGGCGCGGACGACCCCGCGGGGGCATGGGGCAAGCACGTCGACAACCTCGTCAAGCGTGCCGCGCTCGTCAACAAGCGCAACTTCGTGGCGATGGAGTTCGTGGCACCCGGCACCGACCTGCGCGTCGGCCTGGCCCCGAAGACGCGCTGGTGTGCGGCCGAGATGAAGACCCCGAACGGGCGCCGTTGGTGTGCCAACCTCCCGACGGAGGAGGTGTTCGCGAGCCCCGACTACCGCTACACCGAGGGCCACTTCACGTGCACGCGGCCGCTCTCACTCGACGGCCAGATGTTC
>CAINDT010000067.1 GCA_903847495.1 uncultured Actinomycetes bacterium | reverse complement strand
CTGCTGGAGCGGCTCGGCGAGCGCTTCAACCGCGTCTGGGAGGTTCTGCCGTCGTGATCCGCGGCTACCGCTTCACCATCTTCGCGAGCGATCTCGAGCGCTCGCGCCATTTCTACGAGCAGCAGCTCGGCTGCCGCATCGACAACGTCACCGACCTCGGCTTCACCGCGCACCGCGACGAGCTCGAGTTCGTCGTCGAGGGCGGGGCCAATCGTCGCAAGCTCGGCAAGGCGTGGCTCGGCGAGGCCGGGCTCTACATCACGATCGTTGTGGACGACTTCGACACCATGCTGGCCGAACTCCAGGAGCGCGACGCGCCGTTTCTCGACGACATCAACGAGCTGCCCGACGGCAAGCGCGTGACGGGCCTCGCTGATCCGGACGGCGTGCTCTTCGAGGTCCGGGAGGCCTAGCGTGCCCTGGGGTCCGGAGGCGAAGAACCGGCCCGACTGGATGCGCGTGCGCGCGCCGAGCCCCGGCTCCCGCTTCCAGGAGCTGAACGGCATCGTCCGCGAGAACGGCCTCACCACGGTGTGCGAGGAGGCCGGGTGCCCGAACATCGGCGAGTGCTGGGGGCGCGGCACCGCGACGTTTCAGATCCTCGGCGACACGTGCACGCGCGCCTGCCGCTACTGCGCGGTGAACAGCGCCAAGCGCGGCGAGGACGTCGATCCGCTCGAGCCGGCCAAGCTCGCGGCGGCATGCGAGCGCATGGGCCTCAAGCACGTGGTGATCACGAGCGTCGACCGCGACGACCTGCCCGATCTGGGCGCCGCGCACTGGGCGCAGACGATCCGTGCTCTTCGCCGCCGCAATCCCGAACTCCAGGTCGAGGTGCTCGTGCCCGACTTCCTCGGTGACGAGGACCGCGGCATGCTGACGGTTCTCGAGGCGGAACCGCACGTCTACAACCACAACATCGAGACGGTCCGCCGAATCCAGCCGAAGGTGCGCATCAAGGGCGACTACGACCGCGCGCTGCACATCCTCCGTCGGGCCAAGGAGCTGTGGGCCGAGAATTTCCCGGAGCGCGGCCCGCTGCTGACGAAGAGCGGCATCATCGTCGGCATGGGCGAGACCGACGATGAGGTCGTTGAGACGCTGCGCGATCTGCGCGCCTACGACGTGGACGTGGTCACGATCGGCCAGTACCTGCAGCCGACGGAGAAGCACCTGCCGCTCGAGCGCTGGGTGCCGCTCGACTCGTTCCGTCGCTTCCGCGAGGCGGGCATGGAGCTCGGCTTCGGCAGCGTCTTCGCCGGCCCCCTCGTGCGCTCGAGCTATCGCGCTGAGGAGCAGCGACTCGCGGCCGAGGGCGGCAGCCGCGTGGTCGCGTACTAGACTCCGCGCGATATGCATCGATTTCGCCTCGCCCCACTGCTGCTGCTCGCCCTCGTCGCCGCCGTTCTCGCGGGTTGTGGCTCGGAGTCCTCGTCGCGCAACGCGTCGGGTGCGTACGAGCAGGTGAAGTCCGCGACAGCCGACTTCGAGAATCGGGGCGCGCAATTCGCGCTCGGGCTCCAAGACTGCACCAATCAGGCCACGAGCGACGCGGCCGGCTCCGCCTGTGCCAAGCAGGCGCTGCAGACCCTGGCCGCTAACTGGGCGCCAATCGGCGCCGCCCTGGCCGTGCTCGAGAACGTCGCGAGCAGCGAGTGCAAGCAGGCGGTGCAGAAGGCGATCGGCGCTGCTGATCTGCTCGACGGCAAGGATCCCTCGGTACCGACGACCACGGCCGGCGCCGAGGCGCTCACCACGGACGTCGCCACGGCCATCCAGCAGTTCTCCCAGGAGATTGGGCAGGCCGCGTCGGTCTGCAGCTAGGAGCGCTGCCTAGCCGACGCTGAGGCCAACGGCCTCCGGCTGCACAGCGTGCACCACGGCCGTCGGAGCGATCTCACGCACGACGGTCGCGACCTGCTGGGTCACGTCAGCGCTGCACCAGACGAGCACCGACGGGCCGGCACCCGACAGGGTGACGCCCAGGGCGCCGAGCTCGGCCGCACGCCGACGCAGCGCGGCGAAGGTGGGCATCAGCGGCTCGCGCGCGTCCTGGTGCAGCCGGTCGGTGAGCGCAGCGGAGATGTCGTCAAGCGCACCCGTATGGAGCGCGTGTACGAGCAGGGCGCTGTGCTGCAGGTTCCAGACGGCGCTGCCACGCGGCACGTCGGGCGTCAGCGCGGCGCGGGCGTCCTTCGTGGCTACGCGCTCGTCGGCGACCGCCACGACGAGGCCGAGACCGGCCGGGGGATCGATGCGCCGGGCGATCGCGGGGTCGCCGGCGGCGATGGTGACGCCCCCGAGCACGCTGGCGGCGACGTTGTCCGGGTGGCCCTCGATCGCGGAGGCGCGCAGGATCAGACTCGCGGTGTTGAGCTCGCGGCCACGCAGCACGTCGGCAGCGGCCAGCGCCGCCACGATCGCGGCTGCCGACGAACCGCAGCCGGCGCCGAGTGGGATGTCGTTGCGGATGTCGATCGCGAGATCCTCGCCTCGCTCGTCGAGCTCGGTCAGGAGCGTTGAGACGACGAGGTTGGAGGCGTCGGCCGGCAGGGCGTCGGCGCCCTCTCCGTGCACGCGGACGCCGAGCGGCCCCGGACGACGTTCGGCCTCAACGCGCAGCCGGAACGGCAACGCAATGGCGAGGCAGTCGTAGCCGGGCCCGAGGTTCGCGGACGAGCCGGGGACGTCGACGATTGCGGAGGACTCGGCCACGGGCAGGAGCCTAGTGGATCGGTGGGCGGCGCCCCGCTGTTTCGCACACGTGGCGATGTGGGGAACGGCATTCCCTTTCGCATCCATTGCTACTAGGATCGGCTGTACGGGCCCTGCACCGCCGGGCCGGGAGGAGGAATAGCGATGGGTGAGACCATCACCGTGACCGTCAACGGCACGGCCCATACTGCCGAGGTCGAGCCTCGGACCCTGCTCGTGCACTTCCTGCGCGAGCAGTTGAACCTGACGGGTACGCACATCGGCTGCGACACGTCGACGTGCGGCTGCTGCACCGTGCACCTGGACGGCGACGCCGTCCTGTCGTGCTCGACGCTCGCCGTCCAGTGCGACGGCCGCGAGGTGCGCACCGTCGAGGGCCTGCAGGCCGCGGACGGCACGCTGCACCCGATCCAGCAGGCATTCCACGAGAACCACGGACTCCAGTGCGGCTACTGCACGCCCGGCATGATGATGGCCGCCGTCGGGATCATCGAGCAGCAGCCGAACGCGACGGACGAGGAGATCCGCGACGCGCTCGAGGGCAACCTCTGCCGTTGCACTGGCTACCAGAACATCGTCGCGAGCATCCGCGCCGCGGCCGACCAGATGGCGAGGAGCTGATCATGGCCGTCGACTACACGACCCAGGCCACGGGCGGCATCGGCGATGCGGTGCTGCGCAAGGAGGACCGCAAGTTCGTCACCGGCGAAGGCCGCTACGTGGACGATCTCAAGCTGCCCGGCATGCTGCACGCCGCGTTCGTCCGCTCGCCGTTCGGCCACGCGCGCATCACGTCGATCGACGCGAGCGCCGCACTCGCCCTGCCCGGCGTCCACGCCGTGCTGACCAACGAGTCGCTGCCGGTCGAGACCGGCGTGCTCAGCGCGTCGAATCCGGGCGGCGACGTGCGCCATCCCGAGCAGGCCATCCTCGCCAAGGAGATCGCCCGCTACGTGGGCGAGCCCGTCGCGATGGTGATCGCCGACGATCGCTACCTGGCCCGCGATGGTGCCGACCTCGTGCACGTCGAGTACGACCCCCTCCCGGTCGTGGTCGATGCCGAGAAGGCCCTCGAGGACGGTGCGCCGCTCGTGCACGCCGAGTACGACAGCAACCTCGTCAAGACGCTCGAGCACGTCACCGATGGTTTCGATGACGCGATGGCGAAGGCCGCCAAGGTGATCAAGCTGCGCGTCGACAACCAGCGCCTGACGCCCTCCGCGATGGAGACCCGTGGGTGCATCGGCGACTGGCAGGAGGCGACCGGCGAGGTGACGCTCTACACCTCGACGCAGGTCGCGCACTTCGTCCGCACGTTCGTCAGCATCGTCTGTGGCACGTCCGAGGCGAAGGTCCGCGTCGTCACACCCGACGTGGGCGGCGGGTTCGGCGCCAAGCTCAACACGTACCGTGAGGAGTTCGCGGTGTGCGCTGCGTCGCACGCCGTCGGCCATCCGGTCAAGTGGATCGAGGACCGCACCGAGGCCGGTGTCGCGACCATTCACGGCCGCGCGCAGGTCCAGTACTACGAGGTCGGCGTCACCGACGAGGGCAAGATCGTGGCCCTCAAGTTCGACGCCGTCCAGAACAACGGCGCGTACAACATGCTCCTGACGCCGTCGATCTCGCACCTCACGCTCTTCATGGTGCCGGGGCTCTACGACATCCAGGACATCTCGATCAGGATCCGGCAGGCGTTCACGAACACGACGCCGACCGACGCCTATCGTGGCGCCGGACGCCCGGAGGCCACGCACGGCATCGAGCGCCTGATGGACGCGATCGCCGACGATCTCGGCATCGACGCCGCGGAGGTCCGCCGCCGCAACTTCATCAAGCCGGAGCAGTTCCCGTACAGCTCGGCAACCGGGCTGATCTACGACTCGGGCTCGTACGACGCCAACCTCGACGCGGCGCTCGAGCTGTCGGACTACGCGGGCTTCGAGGCGCGTCGCGCCGAGAGCGAGGCCAAGGGCAAGTACCGCGGTATCGGGCTCTCGACGTACGTCGAGGTCTGCGGCCTCGCACCGAGCGCCGTCACCGCGGCTCTCGGCATCGGCGCCCCGGGCTGGGAGCACTCGACGGTGCGCCTGCACCCGACCGGTAAGGCGACCGTCATCACGGGCACCTCGCCGCACGGCCAGGGCCACGCGACGTCGTGGTCGCAGATCACGCAGACCGAGCTCGGCATTCCGTTCGAGGACGTCGAGGTGATCCACGGAGACACGGCCTTCCAGCCGTACGGCCTTGGCACCTACGGCTCGCGTTCGCTGGCCGTCGGTGGTATCGCCCTGTACCGCTCGCTCGGCAAGGTCCGCGAGAAGGCCCGCGAGCTGGCCGCGCATCTCCTCGAGTGCTCGATTGACGACCTCGAGTGGACCGGCACGGCCTGGCAGGTAAAGGGCTCGCCGGATCGCTCCAAGACGATTCAGGAACTCGCCTACGCGGGCTGGACGTCGGCGTCGCTGCCCGAGGGCATTGAGCCGGTACTCGAGGCGACGACGTTCCATGACCCGCCGAACTTCACGTTTCCGAGCGGCACGCACGTATGCGAGGTTGAGATCGATCCGGAGACGGGCCGCATCGAGATCCTCAAGTACACGGCCGTTGACGATTGCGGCAACGTCATCAACCCGCTGATCGTGGACGGACAGGTCCACGGCGGCATCATCCAGGGTCTCGGTCAGGCGCTCTTCGAGGAGACCGTCTACGCCGAGGACGGGCAGATGCTCACGCCGACGTTCGTCGAGTACCTCGTACCCAGCGCAGCGGATGTGCCGGAGATGACGCTGTCGCGCACGACCACTCCGTCGCCCTCGAACCCACTGGGCGTCAAGGGCATCGGCGAGGCCGGCACGATCGGCGCCTCGGCGGCGATCGTCAACGCCGCCGTCGATGCGCTGTCCGGGCTGGGTGTTCGACACATCGAGATGCCGATGCAGCCGGCGCGTATCTGGAACGTCATTCAGGAGGCCAAGTCGTGATCCCGTCCACGCTCGAGTACACGAAGGCCTCGTCGATCGACGAGGCGGTCGCCGCCGTCGCCGCGGGTGCGGTGCCGCTGTCCGGCGGCCAGTCGCTGATGCCGATGATGCGGCTGCGCCTCGCGGCGCCGCACGCGATCGTCGACCTCAGCGGCATCCCGGAGCTCGTCGGGATCTGCGAGGACGAGGACGAGATCGCCGTCGGCGCGATGACGATCCATCGGGAGGTTGCAGCGAGCCAGCTGATTCGCGAGCACGCCGGCCTCGTCGCCGACGCGGCGGGCGGCATCGGCAGCCCGCAGGTCCGCAACCGTGGCACGATCGGCGGCTCGCTCGGGCACGCCGATCCGCACAGCGACATGCCCGCCACGCTGATCGCAGCGGGCGCGTCGGTGATCGCCAAGGGACCGAACGGCGAGCGTCGCATCCTCGTCGAGGACCTGATCACGACCTACCTGACGACGACGCTCGAGCCGGGCGAGATCATCACGCAGGTCCGCATCCCGAAGAGCGACGACCACTCGGCGTACGCCAAGTTCCATCGTCGCGCGATCGACTGGACGGTCGTCGGCGTCGGCGTCTGCATCGGGGACGACGGCGTGCGCGCCGCCGCCACCGGCGTGGCCGACAAGCCCGTGCGCCTCACCGCGTTCGAGGCCGTCCTCAACGGTGGCGGGTCGCTCGACGACGCGATCGCCAAGGTTGCCGAGGGCATCGAGCCGCACGCGGGACTCGACGGCTCGGCGGAGTACAAGAAGCACCTCCTCGGCGTTCTCGCGCGCAAGGCGCACGCCGAGGCGAGCAGCCGGTAATCACCACGGGGTCGGGCTCTGCGAGGAGCCCGACCCCGTACGATTCGCCGGAACCCGGAACCCTCGGAGGACCCCATGCTCGAAGGCAAGCTCGCTCTTATCGCCGGTGTCGCGAACAAGCGCTCGATCGCGTGGGGTATCGCGGAAGAGCTGCATCGGCAGGGTGCCAAGCTGGCCTTCACCTATCAGGGTGAGCGCGTCGAGAAGAACGTCCGCGACCTCGCCGCCACCGTCGGCTCCGACATCTGCGTCGAGATGGACGCGCGCGACGACGCCTCGATCAAGGCCGCCTTCGACGCCGTCGTCGGCCAGCTCGGCGGCCTCGATCTCCTCGTTCACTCGATCGCGTTCGCGCAGGCCCACGACCTGCAGCAGCGCTTCATCGAGACCAAGCGCGAGGACTTCTGGCTCGCGGTCGACGTCTCCGCCTACTCGCTCGTGGCGATGGCCCGTGAGGCCGAGCCGCACATGGAGGCCCGTGGTGGCGGCTCGATCGTGACGATGACGTACCTCGGCGGCGAGCGCGCGGTCCCTGGGTACAACGTGATGGGCGTCGCGAAGTCGGCGCTCGACTCGTCGATGCGCTACTTGGCCGCCGACCTCGGTCCGAAGAACATCCGCGTCAACGCGGTCTCCGCTGGCCCGGTGCGCACGCTCGCCGGCCGCTCGATCCCCGGCTTCACGACGATGGAGGAGCTCGTCATGGAGCGCTCCCCGCTCAAGCGCAACGTGGACCAGGGCGACGTCGGCAAGGCCGCCGCGTACCTGCTCGACGCCGAGAACGTGACTGGCACGGTCGCGTACGTCGACTCGGGCTATCACGCGATGGGGCTGTAGGACGACGTGAGCACCTCGAGGTGGCTCGGTCGGAAACGACCGATTCACCTCGAGGTGATCCCGTCGCCTTGGTTGATCAACTGCGCCAGCAGTGGCGTTAGAAATCGAGGACGTTGGCACTAGGCGACGCGATGACCTTGAGGTGAATCGGTCCTTTCGGACCGAGCCACCTCAAGGCCTTCGCGTCGTCAGCGCCCTCAGCTAACCGTGAAGGCTCCGTGCATCTGCGCGGAGTGCGGCTGGCAGAGGTAGGTCCAGACGCCGGGCGTCAGGGTCACGGTCGCGCTCTTGGTCCCGGTGAAGGCCACGTCGGTGATCTGCGTGATCGTGCCGTCGGGTGCCTGCAGCGCGAAGTCGTGCGTCGCGGCCTCATCGGCCACGGCCAGCGTGTAGGTACCGGCGGGGAGCTCGGCGACCGCCTTGCCGTCCTGCGCGAGCATGATCTCGAAGCCCGGTCCGACCGCGCCGACGAGATCCGCACCCGCCAGCATCGTCTGCTCGTCGACGGTCTCGGGTGGGACGGCACCGGAGTTGGTGGCCGCGCCACCGCACGCGGCGAGAACGGCGAGCACGGGGAGCAGGAGGAGGGCGGAAACGGTGCGGTGCATGGCGCCCATGGTCGACGCTCGCACGCGCGCGGTGTCCGTACGTTGCTGTCAGGTGCCTGCGGTAAGGCCGCGCAGGCAGGCCCGTGCGCCTAGAAGAGCGTGGGATCTTGCTCGGTCCCCGCGTAGAGCGCGGCCACGTCGAGCACGACGCACTCCACGTTGCGGCGCTCGGCCAGCTTGCGGGCCTGGGGGGCGAACTCGGGGGCCACGACGAGCGCGCGGGCACCCGCGTAGGCGGCGTCCTTCTCGATGTGCTCGCGGTAGCGCACGACCTGCTCCACGGCGGCGACGACGGCCTTCACGCGCTTCACTTCGACGAGCACGATGCGACCCTCGGTGTCCTTCGCCAGGAAGTCGACCGGGCCGACGTCGGTGGCGCGCTCGCGCTCAAGGATCTCGAGGCCCTCCTCGATCAGGTCGGGCGCACGCTCGAGCAGCGCGTGAATCTCAAGCTCGCGGCCCTCGCGCTCCAGCACCGCGGTGTCCTCGAGGCCGTGGGCGTCGTCGGCGATGACCTGCTCGACCTCGATCATCAGCGTCTCGCCGGTCTCGGGGCGGCGCACGGTGATCAGGCCGTCCTCCTCCGTCAGCGCGGTCGGTCCGGACATGTAGTTGATCGGCTTGAAGCCCTTCGGGCCGTGCACGCAGACGGAGCCGTCGTCCTTGAAGATGATGATGCGATCGCCGCTGGCGAGGCGCGTCGTCAGGCGACCCGAGTACCCGATCGAGCAGCGGGCGACGAGGACGCGCACGGGCTAGCTGCGCGAGCCGTAGTTCTTCGAGGCGTAGTCGGCGAAGGCCTCGCCGCTCTTGATCGCCTCCCACCAGGCGCGGTTCTCGCGGAACCACTCAACCGTCAGCGCGAGGCCCGTGTCGAAGTCGGTCTTGCGCTCCCAACCGATACCCCGCAGCTTCGAGCAGTCGAGCGCGTAGCGGCGGTCGTGGCCGGGGCGGTCGGCGACGCTCTTCAGCGTGGTCGGATCGGCACCCGTCAGCTCGATGATCTTGCGCGCCGTCTCGATGTTCGGCACCTCGTGCTCGGCACCGACGTTGTAGGCCTCTCCGGCCTGGCCCGCGTGGAAGACGAGGTCGATGGCGGAGCAGTGATCCTCCACGAACAGCATCTCGCGCACCTGCATGCCGTCGCCGTAGAGCGGGAGGTCCTTGCCGTCGAACGCGTTCGTCGTGAACAGCGGGATCAGCTTCTCGGGGAACTGGTACGGACCGTACGTATTCGAGCCGCGGGTGATCGACGCGTTCAGGCCGAACGTGCGCGCGTACGAGAGCACGAGCAGGTCGCCGGCGGCCTTCGAGGCGGCGTACGGGCTCGACCCGTGCAGCGGGTCGCCCTCCTTGGAGCGGTGCGGGGCGTCGACGTCGCCGTAGACCTCGTCGGTCGAGACCTGGAGGTACCGCAGCTCGTGCTGGCGGGCGTGGTCGAGCAGACGCTTGGTGCCGAAGACGTTCGTCGTGACGAACTCGTCGCCGCCCATGATCGAGCGATCCACGTGGCTCTCGGCGGCGACGTTGATGATGCCCGTGCAGCCCTCGGCGGCACGCGCGACGTCGTCAGCATTGCTGATATCGCCGTGGACGAACGTGTAGCGGGGATCGTCGGCGAGGTCGGCGACGTTCTCCGGGCGACCCGCGTACGTCAGCAGGTCGATGTTGACGACGTGCAGGTCGGGATGCTCGCGCAGCAGGCGCCGCACGAGGTGCGACCCGATGAACCCGCAGCCGCCGGAGACGAGGATCTTCTTCACGCCACGAATCCTGCCATGCAGGCCTCCACGCCGACGCGCCACGGCGGCAGCACGGGCGTGTCCGCGTGCTCGGAGGCGAGCACGGAGTACGCCGGGCGCTGGGCGGGGGTGGGGAACTCGTCGCTGGTAGCACCCTCCACGACCGTGCTGCGACCGGCGGCAGCGAGCACGGCCTCGGCCCACTCGCGACGCGTGGCAGCGCCGGAGCCGGCGATATGGCGGATGCCCGGTGGCACCTGATCGGGCAGGGCGAGCAGCAGCGGGGCGAGATGCCCGGCGTAGGTCGGGCTGCCGCTCTGGTCCTCGACGACCCGCAGGGTGTCGCGGGTCTCGGCGAGGCGCAGGATCAGCCGCGGGAAGTTCGTGCCCTCCTCGTCGTAGACCCAGG
This sequence comes from uncultured Actinomycetes bacterium, assembly GCA_903847495.1. Classification (GTDB taxonomy): domain Bacteria; phylum Actinomycetota; class Thermoleophilia; order Gaiellales; family F1-60-MAGs149; genus F1-60-MAGs149. The sequence continues at coordinate 11,639 of CAINDT010000067.1, read as the reverse complement.
CGGTGCGCACGACCCACGTGCCCTCCGGATGCGTCTCGAGCGCGGCACGCTCGCCGAGCAGCTTCGTCTCGCCGTAGAAGGAGAGCGGACCGACCGCGTCGGACTCGAGGTACGGCTCGCGCTTGGCGCCGTCGAAGACGAAGTCAGTCGACAGCGTGACGAGGCGCGCGCCGACGGCCTTGGCAGCCGCGGCGACGTGGCGGTTGGCATCGACGTTGGCGCGCGTCGCGCCCTCGCGATCGGTCTCGGCGCCATCGACGTCGGTCCACGCGGCGGCGTGCAGGATCAGCTCGGGGTGGTGCTCGTCGACAGCGGCCATGACGGCAGCGGCGTCGGTGACATCCAGCTCGGCGTGCCGCAGGCCGATGCCGCGGTCGCCCAGCTCGCGCAGGGCGGCGCGGCCGACCTGGCCGCCCGCACCCGTGACGAGCACGGTCATCCGTCCATCACGTCCCGGGCGGAGAGGATCGGCGAGTCGGTCGACCAGAGGTGCACGACGCGCTCGTCGTTCCACGGGAACGTGTTCTCGTCGTCGGGGTTGTACTCGTGCGTGACGTGGTAGCAGAAGAGGCAGTCCGTCAGCGACTCGTAGCCGTGCGCAGTCCGACCAGGCACGTAGACAGCACACGGGTTGTCGTCGCCGATGTCGATGCTCCAGGCGGTGCCGTGCGTCGGCGAGTCCTCGCGGCGGTCAAACAGCACGACGCGGACCATGCCCTGCGCGCAGAAGAAGAGGTCGTCCTGCCCGAGCTCGTGGAAGTGCAGGCCGCGGATCACGCCCTGGCGCGAGTAGACGATGTTCGTCTGCATGCTGGGCTTGCCGCCGAGCTCGCGGAACCACGACTCCTTACGGGCCTCGAGAAACCAGCCACGGCTGTCCTCGTGCTTGGTTAGCGGCACGAGGAGCGCGCCGTCGATCGGCGTGGTCTGCGGCGTGGGGCTCACAGGATCTCGATGCGCGAGCCGTCGCCGACCAGCAGCCGGTTCGCGGAGCGGATGGCGTCGGAGCGGCGGATCTGGCAATCGGCGCCGATCAGCGAGTCCTCAATGCGCGTGTCGATCCCGATGATGCTGGAGCGCTCCAGCAGGATCGCGTGCTCCATCTCGGCGCGCTCGACGTGCGCGTCCTCGGAGATCGCCGAGTACGGACCGATGTACGCGTCGCGGACGGTCGCGCCCGAGCAGATCACCACGGGGCCGCGGATGTGGCAGCGCTCGACGGTGGCGCCGGCCTGGATCACGACGCGGCCCTCGATCTTGCTGTCGATGACCTCGCCCTGGATGTCGGAGTCGATCGCGTCGAGTACGAGACGATTGGCCTCGAGCATGTCGGCGAGCTGCCCTGTGTCCTTCCACCAGCCGGTCACGACGTGCGGCTCGACGCGCAGGCCGCTATCGACGAGGCCCTGGATGGCATCGGTGATCTCGTACTCGCCGCGCCACGAGGGCTCGAGCTTCTTCGCGGCGGCGAAGATCGAGCTCGTGAAGAGGTACACGCCGACGAGCGCGAGGTCGCTCTTCGGCTCCTTCGGCTTCTCGACGAGCTGCTTGACGGCACCGCTTGCGTCTAGCTCGGCGACGCCGTACTCGGACGGGTTCGGCACGTGCTGGAGCAGGATCATCGCGTCGGCATCGCCGGCGCGGAACTCGTCGACAAAGCCCGCGACGCCATCGCGCAGGAGGTTGTCGCCGAGGTACATGCAGAAGGCGCTGTCGCCAATGAATTCCTCGGCGGTGAGGACGGCGTGGGCCAGGCCGCGCGGCGCATCCTGCGGAATGAAGGTGACCTCGAGACCAAACTGCGAGCCATCGCCGACCGCGGCGCGGATCTCGTCACCGGTGTCGCCAATGATGATGCCGACCTGCTTGATGCCGGCCTCGGCCATCGCCTCGAGCCCGTAGAACAGCACGGGCTTGCCCGCGACCGGCACGAGCTGCTTGGCGCGCGTGTGGGTGATGGGACGCAGACGCGTACCTGCGCCACCCGACAAGACCAGTCCCTTGACGTCCATTGCCGCAAGACTACAGGGCTGGCGCGGTCTGCGGCGCTATGCGCCGCCCGTCGGCAGCAGGACCGTGAGCAGGTGCTCGATACCTTCGAGGTGCTCGCGCATGGCCACTCGCGCCGCATCGCGATCGCGGGCCTCCAGCGCCGCCAGGATGCGTCGATGCTGGGCCTGGGAGTTGATCATCGACTCCTCGGAGCGTGGCACGGCGTTGAGGACATCGCTCAGCGCCGCCTGCGTGTCAGTCACCGCTGTGACGAGGTCGGGCGAGCCGGCGATCGAGGCCAGCGCGATGTGGAAACGCGAGTCGATGCCGCGGTACGTGCCGTAGTCGGACAGGTGATAGCCGCCCATCTCGTCGACGAGTTCGGCGAGGCGCTCACGCTCGGCGGCCGTGGAGCGCTCGGCGGCCAGCTCGGCGGCCCCGGTCTCGAGGATGCGGCGGTAGCGCAGCAGTGCCGCGAGCTCCTCGCCGCGGAGATCGCGGACACCGTCCTCGGGCGGCCGGTCCTCGTCGGACGGGAGGGTCTCGCAGACGAACGTGCCGCCGCCACGACCGCGGCGCGCCTCGAGGTAGCCCGACTCCTGCAGCACGCGCAGCGCCTCGCGCACGGTCGAGCGCGATAGCGCCAAGTGCTGGGCGAGGTCACGCTCGCTCGGCAGCTGCTCGCCGGGCGCGAGGAGGCCCATGCGGATCGCGCGGCCGAGGCGCTCGACCGTCTGCTCGAAGGCGTTGGCGGTGCGCACCGGTGCGAAGACGCCCGAGAGCTCCTCGCCGAGCGGGGGGTCCATGCCGTCTGCCATCGCCGCCGACGCTACCAGACGCCCGGTGTCAGATGTCCGTTGCGGTGGAGAGATGATCCGTCGCGCCGAGGCGCTTCAGGTCGGCGCGACGGCGGCCGTGGCGGTCGACACGCACCACAACCTCGGTGAGGCTCGCATTGCCGACGAACAGGGAGAACGAGTCGGGCGCGTCCGGCGCGATCTGCATCGACCAGCGCAGCAGCCCCTGGGTGGTGCCGGCATGCGATACGACGAGCGGGTTGCCGCCCGCCTGCCAGATCGCCTCTGCGGCCTCGCCGGTGCGCTGGTAGAAGGCGCCGATCGTCTCGCCGTCCCAGGCGGCGTCGTGCGGATGCCAGATGTCGTCGTACGGCGCGAGCTCGATCATCTCGGCGAGCGTGAAGGGACTCAGCGCGCCGCTGCCGAACTCCATCAGTCGCGCGTCGGTCTCGATCGGTAGGCCGAGCGCGTCGGCGCAGGCCTGGGCGGTCTGCTGGGCGCGCACGGCGGGGCTGGCGACGATGCGATCGGGTCGTGGCGAGCGGGTCGCAACCGCGCGGCCGAGGTCCTGCGCCTGGCGCAGGCCGAGGTCAGTGAGCGGGTCCTCGGCGGTCCAACGGTGGTCGGGACCGCTGGTGGCTTGGCCGTGGCGGGCGAGCAGCAGCGGCGTGTGCATCAGGCGTCATCCTTCGCAAAGGTGGGGGCGAGTGCGATCGCGGCGGCCAGGATCAGGCCGGCCAACGGATACACGAACCCAGAGGTCTGGAAGTACCGCGCGATCCACGCGAGGATCAGGAACGACAGGGCGAAGCCGAGTGCGGCGCGCCACGGCGCCGGTGCGCGCCACTGGCGGCGCAGCGCGAGCAGCGTGAGTGGCAGCCAGATGATCAGCGCAAGCACGATGAAGGGGTACGCGCCGTCGCGCGCGATGACGCCGAGGTCGACCAGGATGCCGCTCAGCCCGTAGCCGACGATGCGGTACGCGCTGGTGCCGTAGACGAGGGTGTCGTCGATGAACGCGCTTGGTCCCCACAGCAGAAAGGGCAAGACGACGACAGCGGTGACGCCGACGAGCCAGGCTCCTGCGCGGACGAGCGCGTCGCGGCCGCCGGCCTGCCAGGCGGCGACGGCGAGGACCGGGATCGCGACGAAGGCGTACTGCTTCTCCACGAGTGCGAGAGCGACGAGCGCGCCCGTCCACCCCCAGCGCCCCTTCAGCGCGAGCGCGAACGCCAGCACGAGCGCCAGCAGCACCGGCGCGTCGAGGATGCCGAACCACGTGCTGCGCAGGAGCAGCGGGTTGGCAGCCAGCAGGGCGCCGGCACCGAGGCGCAGCTCGAGCGGCCCGGGCAGCAGCAATGCTGCAGGGATCAGCGCGAGGGCGAACAGGAGCATCAGGATGCGCACATCGCCGAGCGGGCCCGGCAGCGCCGCGCTGACGGCGCCGAGCACGGGCAGGCCGGGGAAGTACGCGAGGTGCTGCAGTGCCACCGTCTCGACGCGGCCGTCGGTCACGGGCGTGCCGTCGAGCGAGTAGAAGCGCTCGAGTCCGGTGCCCGTGTAGTCGAAGCCGTACGGGTTGTCACCGCGGATGATGCGTTCGCCGGCGAGCTCCACCTGGTACGCGGCATCGTTCGTGTGGAACCACGGCGAGGTGCCCTCGCGCAGGCCCACCTGCAGGAGCGTCGCGGGTACGAGCAGCGCTGCCACGACGCCGACGGTGGCGATGATCAGCAGCGCGCGGCGCAGCGGCTCGCGCGACGGCAGCACGATCGCGAGGACGGCGACGAGCACGCCGGCGAGCAAGGCAGGTGCGCGCACCACGCCGAGATCCCACTCGCCGCCCGCTGCGCGGACGAGCGGGCCGAGCAGGCCGTTGGTCACCGCTTCGGGAGCGCGGAAGGCCCACGCATCGCCACCGAGCCACGGGACGTTGATCAGCACGAGGCCGATCAGGGTGCCCAGCAAGGCCAGGCCGAGGCGCTCGCGCGACAGCGTCACAGTCCACGCCTCGCGATCCACTCGCCGGGCTCCGGCTCCGTCTCGAGGGGCACGAGCCCGGCGCCGGCGGCGAGCAGGGCGGCAATCACCCAGGTCGACGGGTCGGCGAAGAAGGTGTCGTAGAACAGCGCGTGCGCGAGGATGGTCGCGAAGAGCGCTGCCAGGATGATGTGCGTAGGCCGGTCGGCGTCGGGCCGGCGGTGGCGAATCGCCCACAGGACGCTGAGCAGCACGGCGAGCAGCGCGAGCGCGCCGAGGATGCCGAGCTCGGCCGCCGTGCCCGCGATCACGTTGTGGGGCGCCGCCTTGCGCTTGTCGGTGGCGGTCGCGAACGCACCGAGACCACTGCCCTCGATCGGATGGGCCTCGAACAGGTCGATCGAACGCTGCACGAGGCCGAGCCGCGCACTCGACGCCTTCTGCGCTGGCTCGTGGAGCAGATCACGACCCTGCGGCGTTGCGAGCGCCCCGATCGCGACGATCACGATGATCGCGCCGATGCCGATCACCGCCTTCCAGCGCCACACCACGCACGCAATCACCAGGATGCCGACGCACAGCGCGAGCAGGGACGACTGCGAGTACGAGGTCGCCAGCCCGAGGAAGATCGGGATGGCGGCGAGCGCCGGCAGGATGAGCAGCTTGCGGGGGCGGGCGAGCGCGAGCAGACCGACGATCGTGACCAGCGCAAGCGCCTCGACGCGACCGAACAGGCTTGGATCGAACAGCAGCGAGTTGGTGCGGAAGAACCCGCCGTAGGCGTTCGTGCGCATCAGCTTCTCGTTCCAGAAGATCTCCTGCGTCTGCCACTGCCAGATCGCGACGAGTGCGAGGATCGTGGCCGCGGCGATCAGCAGCCAGGGCAGGACTTTCGTCAGCGGCGGCAGAGGCAGGAGCGTGCCGGTCAGTGCCGCCAGCAGGCCGAGCGGCAGGGTGAAGGCGACGACGGCGTACGCGGTGGCGTCGCGATCGGCGGTCCAGGCCAGGCTGGCGGCGGCGATCACCACGTACGCGGCCAGGGCGTAGCCGACGTAGCCGAGCCGGGTGGGTGGGCCGTTCCCGCGGAGCGATCGCAGCACCAGCGCGATCGTGCCGGCGGCCAGCACGAGGTAGAGCGGCAGGAGATGGTCGGTCGGGCTCGGCGGCGTGCGCAGTGGGATGCGCAGGCCGATCACCAGCGCGATCGGCGGCACGAGCCAGGGGTACCGCATGAACACCAGCGTCAGCACGGCGAGCGCGACGACGCCGGCGACGACGCCGACGCCAAGCAGCGCGGGGCGGTCGAGCAGTTCCTGGGCCTGCGACGTCCGCGACAGGACGAGCGGCACGCCGCCAGCACCTGCCAGCACGGCGCCCGCCACGCGCAGCGGCGTCGCGCCCGTGGTCAGGAGCAGCGCCACGCCCAAGGCCGCGACAATGCCCGCAATCGGAATCAGGATCCCATCCACCCGGGACCAATCATCGCAGACGGCCGTCAGTCGGTGGTGTCGGGTGCGGGACGGCGCGAGACCGCGAGCACCCAGCCGAACGCGGCCGCCATGGCGATCGCAGCCGTGCCGGCCGCCACGTGCGCCAGCGTCAAGTACCACGGCAGCTGCGTGCGCCACTGCCACTCGCCGATCACGACCTGCAGGGCGACGATCAGCACGAGCGCCCAGGCAATGCGCGTCACCGCTCGCGGCGGGTCGAGCACCCGCGACAACACGATCAGCATGAGCGCGATCGCGACGACGAAACTGGCGGCCACACGCACGTGCAGGTAGACGGCGTCGAGCAGGTTCCAGAGTCGGGGCACGTTGTCGCTGCCCGGGTGCGTGCCGGACATCGTGGCGACGCCGCCGGAGATGATGGTCAGCCACGCCCAGGCCGCCAGGCCGATGCCAACCCACGGCACCCAGCCGGCGGGCCGCGGCGTCCAGCCGCCCGCGATGCCGAAGGCCTCCAGCACGATCACGACGGAGATCAGCAGGACGACGATGGCCAGCAGGAAGTGCGAAAGCACCGAGATCGGGTGCAGGTCCACGAGCACGGTGATGCCGCCGAGCGGACCCTGTGCGAACGTCAGGATCCCGATCCAGAGCGAGCCGCGCCAGAGCCAGCGGTTCCGCCCACGCACGGACCGGTAGGCGGCGACCGCGAGCAGAATGGCCACCACGATCACGAAGAAGGCGAGGACGCGGTTGGTGAACTCGATCAGCCCGTGGAACTGGAATGGCGGCGTCGGCTTGCCGTTGCAGAGCGGCCAGTCGGGGCAGCCGAGGCCCGAGTTGGTGACGCGCACGAGTGCGCCCGACACGACATTCACGTAAATCGCGATCAGCGTGACGACGGCCAGCGGGCGGAAGGCGCCGGGGCCGGTGAGGCGGGACAGGAACGCGCGCACGCCCGCAGTATCGCCGAGGTCGGCGGAATGCGGGAGGAACCACGTGCGTTGACACGGGCATGCAGGCAGTTGCCGCCATCACAGGTCCGTCCGGTCCGACCACCGCTGGGTGGTACGCTCGGAACGTGGCCGACGAGACCGCCGACGCCCCCGTCACCGATCCCGCCCGCCTCGTCTTCGACGAGCAGGCGCTGGCACTGGCCGACGACGTCTGGCGCGTGGCGCGCCGCCTCACGCGCGATCCGCAGGCCGCCGAGGATCTGATGCAGGAGGCGTACACGCGCGCGTTCCGCTCGTGGAAGCAGTACGAGCCCGGCACGAACCTGCGCGCCTGGCTGCTCCGCATCGTCCACAACCTCGCGATCGACAATGCCCGCAAGCAGCAGCGCCAGCCGGAGCAGCTCGGGCTTGAGGCCGACGACTACTACCTCTACGACCGCCTCAACGGTCCCGCCGCACCCGATGTCGATCGCCTGATCGAGCGTCTCTCGCCCGGCCCCGTGCTCGATGCGCTCGGCGAGCTCGCGCTGCCGTTTCGCGAGGTCGTGGTGCTCGTCGACCTTGGCGACCTCTCCTACCAGGAGGCGGCAGACGTCCTCGAGATCCCCGTCGGCACCGTCATGAGCCGCCTGCATCGCGGGCGGCGCGTCCTCAAGAAGGCCCTCGCCGATCACGCCGACCCGGAGGCCGCATGAGCACCCACGTTCGCTCCGAGGCCTGCCTCCACGCGCAGCGGTGCGTGCAGGAGTACGTCGATGGCACGCTCGTCGCGGAGGAGGTCACCGTCGTCGAGGCGCATCTCTCGGAGTGCCAGTGCTGCTCCAAGTGCTACGGCCTCGAGGCGGGCGTTCGCGATGTGATGCGCAAGGCGTGCGACGAGCCGTGTCCCGAGGGCCTGCGCGCCGAGCTCCGTCGCATCTGCGACGACTGCGACTGCGAGTAATCTTCGGTCGATAGTCCAAAAGGGTCTGACCCCTTTGGACTATCGACCGGAGGCCAACGCCGGCGATAGACTCCGGCCGACCGTCGTGTGACGGCTGACATTCCGGAGAATCCGCATGAGCTGGACGCCCAAGACCACCCCTGACGCCGTGAAGACCGTCGGCGTGATCGGCACGGGCGTGATCGGTGGCGGCTGGGCCGCGAAGTTCCTTGCGCAGGGCTATGACGTGATCGCGTGGGATCCCGCGCCGGATGCGGCCGAGAAGCTGCAGCGCCTCCACGACATCGCCTGGCCGGCGCTCGAGCAGCTTGGTCTGGCTCCGGGCGCCTCGCGCGACCGCCTGCGGATGGCGGCCACGCTCGAAGAGCTCTGCGCCGAGGCTGACGTCATCCAAGAGAGCTGCCCCGAGGTGCTCGACCTCAAGATCGACATGCTCACCCGCCTCGACGCCGCCGCGCCCGTCGGCGTGCCGATCCTGTCGAGCACGTCGGGCTACCGCATGACCGACATGGCCGGTGGCGCCGCGCATCCGGAGCGCCTCGTCGTTGGGCACCCGTTCAACCCGCCGTACCTCGTGCCGCTCGTCGAGGTCGTTGGCGGCGAGCTGACCGATCCGGCCGTGGTGGACTGGTCGCTCGACTTCTACACGCGCGCCGGCAAGAAGGCGCTGCGCTGCTCGAACGAGCTGCCGGGCTTCGTCGCCAACCGCCTGCAGGACGCCGTCTGGCGCGAGCTGCTGCATATGGTCGCCAACGATGAGGCCACGGTCGAGGAGTGCGACGTCGCCCTCGTCTACGGCCCCGGCGTGCGCTGGGCGCAGATGGGTGTCGGCCTCACCTTCCACCTGGCGGGTGGCGAGGGTGGCATGGGCCACATGCTGGACCACTTTGGCGACTCGCTGCTCGAGCCCTGGACGCGCCTCGAGGCACCCGAGCTGACGAAGGAGCTGCGCGACAAGATGGTCGCCGGCTGTGACGAGGAGGCCGCGGGCCGCTCGATCGCCGACCTGCAGCGCCAGCGCGACGCGTTCCTTGTCGACCTGATGAAGCTCTTACAGCGGCACGCGGCCTGCTGAGCGGCCAAGAGTCGAATCGTGCAGTTGTACGCCGGCGCACCAACACTGCGGGGAATGGGCACGAAGCGCGTTGAAAAACCACAGCGATACAGGTGATGCACTACTGTTCCGGTGGGCCATTAATTGTTGCATTTGTTGCAATTGATGCAGAGTCGCCTCCCCTCTGATCGGAGCAACATGCACAAGCGTTTGAATGGTCGCCGAGGTATCGGCGTACTCGCTGTCCTCGTGGTGATCGGCGCGATGTTGGCTGCAGCGACCACGGGCACGGCGCGTCCTGCTCCGCGGCAGTTCACGACGCCGGAGGAGGTGCTGGCTGCAAAATGCGTCGAATTCCAGATACCCCGGACGGTGTGCTCGTATGAGACCATCGCCTTTATCCTGCAACAGCAGGCAAATGCCGCCGCACCCAGCATGTGCCCCGGTCAGGCTGATCCGGCCAAAAAAGTTACGGTCGTCTCGAGCCAGTACAAGCGGCCGGGCTATGGTTATTGGGAGGAGATCTGGAAGTACGTCATCGTCTGCGTGACCGACGCGCCTGCTCAGGGGAACTCCAGCAGTGTAATCGTGACGCTCATGCACGAGTTCGACGCCAAACACATGAATGCGCAGGACGTCTCGGCTGCGTTGCCAAATGGCACCCTAATCAAGCTTGTCCTCGATTTCCCGACGGCCGCGGGCAAGCCGTCAACGCTCGTTGGCTCGCTTGATAATCCTGCGATCACCTTTAATGGTCAGCGCGTGACAATTGAGGGGAGAATCCCGACGGTTCGCTTTCCCTCCGTGACAAACGACTGCACGACGGCAACACCGCTAGGGATCGTGCTGTTCAGCATCGTTACCGGCTCGACCGACCCGCTGGAAGCAGCTGCGATCAATGCGTTCCGTGGCACGGTGTTTACGACGAATGCCTATTCGTTTGGTGTGCCAACCGCACGGTCGACCGGGATGTCCTTCTCGGTCACGGGGTGTGGCGATGGTGATCCGGCGACAACGGACGGGTTTGCCAAGGGCTTCTTACCGCTTACCGCGTTGGCAACCATGGGCCTTTCGTCCGCCGACGTACGGGGAGTCCCGGAGTCTGCGGTTGATGGCCTGCTGACGCTCGAAAACAACGGTAAGGCAGCGCCAAGCGGCGTCTTTACCCGCACGACAGTGAATGGGCAGCAGGGCATTGCGCTCTCCTACCTGACGAGCTTCTCGGAGCACACACTGTCGATTGAGCCTGACGCGAAAAGCCTCAAGGTGATCAAGCAGTGTGGCGCCAAGAAGGTCAAGGCCACGAAGACGAAGAAGGGCAAGCAGAAGGGCAAGACCACGTTGTCCTGCAAGACCAAGGCCTAGCGGCTTGCGTGGTGGTGGGGGAGCATGGCTCCTTCACCACCATGCAGGTACAGCGAGCTACCCCAAGAGGGCGACGTACTCGTCGCCCACGCGGGCGATCACCTCGGTGCCGCGGAAGTGCTCGATGGCGAGCTTCTCCAGGGCGAGGGGTGTAACGGCAAGGCGCTCAGAGCCGGCCGTGTTGCGGCGGCGCAGGCGCACGGCGAACGGCTCGGGATCGTCGAGGCGGGCGTCAAGCGCGGACTGATCAGCAGGCTCGAGTAGCTCGACGCCGGCACGGCGCGCGGAAAGCGCGAAGAGGTCCTCGGGGGTGTCGACGTCCTCGTCGCCCTCGAGCAGGTCGCTCATGTCGATCGCGACGGGCTCGAGCGCAGCACCCGGGTTGTCGCCGGTGGCCGCGATCTTGTCCCAGTCGGCGCGCGGGATCATGATCGGCGGCGCCGTGCGATCGCCGAACTCGGCGGTGACCGCGCAGTTGAGGCGGCGGTACTCGGTGAGGATTCGATCGACCACGACGGGCGGGACAGCCGGGGCATCACCGAGCAGCACGAGCACGGCGTCGACCTGCGCGGGCATGACGTCGAGCGCGAGACGCAGCGACGACGACTGGCCCTGCGCGGGCTTCGGGTTGCGGACGCACTGGAAGCCGTGCGCCTGGAAGAGGGGCAGCAGCTTCGCGGTGTGGGTACCGACGACGGCGACGCGAGGACCAGGCGGGGCGATCTCAAGAGCACGCTCGACGAGCGGGCGCCCCCACCATTCGGCGAGCAGCTTGGGCGAGCCGAACCGCTCGGAGCGGCCGGCGGCGAGGACGACGGTGGCGATCATGCAGGGAGCTCGTTCCAGCGCGCCTGGGTGGCGGGCGAGTAGGCGAGGACCCACGCGGCGAGGACGATCTCGAACGTCTCGCGCACATCCTCGAGGGTGGGGCGTTCACCGCCGGCGAGCGCGTGGTCCCAGCGGCGCTCGGCGATGCGGATCAGGTCGCCGATGCCGTCGAGCTGCCCCTCCTCATCGCGGCAGACCGCCGCGGCGAGGCCGAAGTGCCCGACGTAGTCGGGGCGACGCTGCCAGATCATGGGCAGCATCGCGGTGAGGTACCCG
>CAINDT010000066.1 GCA_903847495.1 uncultured Actinomycetes bacterium | reverse complement strand
ACGGCCGCGCGCTGATGATGCGCCTCGCCCATGATCTCGCGCGCCTCCTGCTCCGCTTCGCGGATGATCTGGGCGGCCTCCTTGCGGGCGGCCTCCTTCTGATCCGCGGCGTTCTTCTCGGCGCTGACGAGCGTGCGGCGGAGGAGGTCCTCCATCTCACGGACGCGCTTGACCTCGGCCTGCATCTCCTCGATCTGGTCGCGCAGGTCGACGCGCTCCTGCCAGAGCTCCTGGTACGCATCGACAACCTCATCGAGCATGTCGTCGACGTCGGGACGCTTGTAGCCGAACAGCCCGCGACGAAGCGGGGTGTGCCGGATCTCTGCGGGAGTGATGGCCATGCTGCGTGCTACGGCGGCATTCCCGCGTCTCCTGCCGACCGTTGCGAAACGCTTACATCCCGCCGATCCCGCCAATCGCTGCTCAACGACAGGTGAGGTGGGGATTTCCCTCACATGCGCGCGCGAGGTGGCGACCCCGCCCGGAGACCCCGTAGTGTTCGCCCCATGAAACTCCTTGCCGTCATGGGGAGCCGGGTCGTCGCACTCGCCCTCCTCCTTTCCCTCGCCCTCGTGGGCAGCGCCGCCGCTCAGTCTTCGACCCTCGGCTCGACCGGGGCCGGACCGAGCGACGTCGCCGTGGACGCAGCGGGCAACGTCTACACCGCCAACACGACGGCCAGCACCGTCACGAAGATCACGCCTGCCGGTGTCTCGACGACGCTCGGCGCCACCGGCAAGGGGCCGATCGGCATCGCCATCGACGCCGCGGGCAACGTCTACACCGCCAACTCGGGTGCCGACAACGTGTCGAAGATCACGCCCACGGGCACGTCGACGATCCTCGGCACCACGGGCGACCAGCCGATCGGCATCGCCCTCGATGCCGCGGGCAACGTCTACACCGCGAACTACATCGCCAGCACCGTGACGAAGATCACGCCTGCCGGGGTCTCCTCCACGCTCGCTGCCACGGGTACGCACCCGCTCGGCATCGTCGTCGACGGCAGCGGCAACGTGTACACGGCCAACGAGAAGACGAACACCGTCACCAAGATCACCGCAGCCGGCGTCGCGACGACGCTCGGCACGACCGGTGGCTGGCCGCAGGCGATCGCGCTCGACGGAGCGGGGAACGTCTACACCGCCAACTGGAACACCCGCAACGTCTCGAAGATCACCCCCGCGGGCGTCTCGTCGATCCTCGGTCGAACCGGCCGTCGCCCGATCGGCATCGCGCTCGACGCCGCGGGCAATGTGTTCACGGCGAACGACGGATCGCGTGACGTCTCGCGGATCACGCAGCTCGGCACCTCGCAGATCGTCGGCCGCACCGGCGGACGTCCGATCGGCATCGCCGTCGATGCCATCGGCGACGTCTACACCGCGAACTTCCTGTCCAAGTCGGTCACGAAGATCGTGCCGGCGGCGAACAGCCAGATGAACGTCGTCGCGCTCAGCACCGTGACGGTGGCGGCCCCGAACAACAAGGCCGTCTGGATCATCCCGTTCTACAACGCGATCTACGCCACGCAGGCCGAGTGCCTCCAGGCCCTCAAGATCGTCCGCACGCTGCCCGCCCAGACGGGCGTCGGTGTGCAGAACGTCTCTGAGACCTCCTGCATGTCCGTCGGCAGCGTGCCGTACACGTACAACGTCGGCGAGACCGAGGTGACCGTTGCGCAGTGGACGACGTTCCTCAACACCGTCGACCCGATGGGCCTCAACCGCCATCACCTGTGGGCCGCGCCGAACGGCTCGAAGGTCTGGCCGCTGTACGGCTCGATCAACCGCACGGCCAAGGCCCCGCCGGGTCGCCACTATTCGGTGGCCTCCCCCGCCTGGGCGCAGAAGCCGTTCAACTTCGCCGATTTCACCCGCTCGGCGCGTTTCATCAACGCGCTGCAGAACGGCAAGATCCTGTCGAAGAAGATGAAGACGATCAACACCGTCGCCGGTGCCCAGCTGACGCAGACGACGTACACGGTGCGCCTGTCGAAGCAGACCGAGACGGGCATGTACACGATGAGCAACCGCGCGGCCACGCGCAATCTCGACTCGGGCTTCGCTGTGACAAGCCAGGACGAGTGGATGAAGGCCGCGTACTTCGACCCCAAGGGCGGCGGCACGCTGTCGTACTGGGATTACCCGACCAACCCGGGCACGTTCGTCAATTGCCCGGCGTCGCCGGTGCCCAGCGTCGACTCGCCGACGCAGTGCCCGACCACGCCGCCCACCGCCACGGTGCTCGATCCGACCACCGGCAACGTGCTGAACGCCAGTACGCAGCCGCTGGCGTCGTACACCTCGGCGGCTGATGCCGCGGCCGGGATCGCGCCGTACTGGTGTGCTGCGCAGTTCACGACCGCGCAGTGTGCGACCACGCCGTTCAAGCCGCTGGCGAGCGCCTACAAGGGCAACCTCAGCACCGTCGGCCAGGCGCTGACGCGCTCGCCGTGGGGCACGCTGGATCAGGGCGGCAACACCGTGGAGATCACCGACACGATCGCCCCGCCGCCGCCGCTCAAGAACGCCAAGATCGTCTGGCGTCGCTGGCACGGTGGCGTCGTCACGGCACCCGAGTACCAGATGTGGCTGTCCGCCGTCGGCGTGACGCCCCAGACGATCCCGGGCTACAGCATCAACCCGTGGCGCGGTCTCCGGATCGCTGTCCTCGGCTAGCACCGCAGCGCAAGAGCACGTCGGGAGGGGCGCCCACCGCCTCTCCCGACGTCGCGTGCGTCAGCCAGCGATCAGGCCCTGCACGAGCTGGGAGACGATCCACAGCGCGAACAGGCCGACCATCGCCGACAGGTCGATCGGACCGATCGGCCGGATGAAGCGGCGGAAGAGCATGAGGTACGGCGCGACCGTGTCGTCGAGGAACCGGCGCACGGCCATGACCGGCGCCGAGAAGCCGAGCGGGACGAACGACAGCAGCGCGTACGCCACGATCATGATCGTGTAGACGAGCGTCAGCGAACCGATGAAGGTCGCGATGAGGTCGCGGTCGAAGGTCATCAGGCGCTCCGGAGCTCCGTGCCGCGATCGCGCGCCGCAAGGGCGGCGCTCCGCATCGCCTCCGGCAGGCCGCCGGCCTCGAGCGCGGCGATGCCGGCAGCGGTTGTGCCGCCGGGCGACGTGACGCGCTCGCGCAGGGCGGTCGCACTCTCCCCCGTCTCGACGAGATAGCGGCCGGTGCCCTCGAAGGTCATCACGGCCAGCCGCGTGGCGTCGGCTTCATCGAAGCCGACGGCCTTGGCCGCCTCGACGAAGGCCTCGATCACGTACGCCAGCATGCCGGGACCCGAGCCTGAGATCGCGGTGACGGCATCGAACATCGACTCGTCGGCAGCGACGGCCGTGCCGACCTCCTCGAGCCACGGCGTGAGAAGCGCGGTCGCCGCAGGATCGCCGCAGACGCCCGACACGCCGCCGCCGACGGCGACGGGGATGTTGGGCATGAAGCGCGCGGCGGCCGTGCCCTCGGCGAGCTCGGCGCGGATGGTGGCGAGCTCGACGCCGGCGGCCGCCGATGCGACGCATGCGCCGGGACGCAGTGCCGTGGCCACCTCCCGTGCCGCGGCGGCGATGTCCTGCGGCTTGACGAGCAGGATCACGAGGTCGGCCTCGGCCGCGACCTCGGCGGGCGTGGCGCGCACGCCGATGCCCTGCTGAGCGGCGAGCGCCTCGGCGACGCCCTCCACGCGGTCGGTCGCGATGATGCGGTCGGCGTTCGCCGGATCCGCTGCGACCCAGCCGGTCACGAGCGCGCTCGCGAGCCGGCCGGCGCCGATCAATCCAAGGGTGCCTTCAGCCATGGTGGCAGTGTACCCGCGCCTATGATCGGGACATGAGCGAATCCCACGAAGGCGGGTGCCTCTGCGGCGGCGTGCGGTACCGCGT
Source organism: uncultured Actinomycetes bacterium (assembly GCA_903847495.1). Lineage (GTDB taxonomy): Bacteria > Actinomycetota > Thermoleophilia > Gaiellales > F1-60-MAGs149 > F1-60-MAGs149. Next base: position 1,298 of record CAINDT010000066.1, on the reverse strand, counting down.
CAACGGCCCGCTGCGCGACGTGACGACGTGCCATTGCGGTGAGTGCCGCAAGAGCCACGGCAACGCCGGGGCCTACACAGCGTCGCCTGACGATCACCTCGAACTGCTGTCCGACGATGGCCTGACGTGGATCGAAAGCCCTGCCAGTACGACCAACGCGGTACGTGGCTTCTGCGCGAAGTGCGGCTCCTCGCTGTTCTGGAAGGCACCCGATCGCGACTACACGGCGATCAGCGCGGGCACGATCGACGAGCCGTCCGGCCTGCAGTCCGTCGGTCACATCTGGTGGGACGCACGTGCCGACTGGGAGGTCCCGGACGGGCTCCCCACCTCCGGCACGGGCACATCGACGACGAGCTGAATCAGCCGGCGATCGTACGCGACGCCGACGAACGCGACTCGGAGAGCACGACGCCGGCCTCGGTCCAGGCGTTCGTGCCGGTGATCGTCACGCGCACCGCCGCTCCCGCGAGGTTCCCACGCACCTTCAGCTTCTGCTTCGACGCGTTGGCGATGTCGACCCATTCGCCCTTCGCGTCCTGACGCTGCCACTGGTACGTGTAGCCCGCAGCGTAGGGCCACGGCGCGGTCGTCGCGGTCAGCGTGGACCCGGTCATTGCCGTGCCCTTCACCTTGGCCTGCTTCGGCTTCGGCGTCCGCAGGCCGTCAATGCCCGGCACCGTCAGCGCCGTGGCACTCATCAGCGTGCCGGTCCGACCGAGCTGGCCCTGCGTATTTGCGCCCCAGCACCGCAGGTGCCCGCCGAGATCGCTGGCGCAGCTCTGATCCTGGCCGGCACCGACCAGGGTGGCCTTGAAGCCCGCGACCTGCACCGGCGTCGCCGATACGGTCGTGGTGCCGTTGCCGAGCTGGCCGCTCTCATTCGCGCCCCAGCACCAGACGGTGCTGTCATTGGCGACCGCGCAGGCATGGTTGAGGCCGACGCTGACGTGCGAGCCCTCGAGCCCACCGGGGAGCACAACGCGGGTCGGCACGTTGCTCGCGGCGAGCGCGCCCCAGCACCAGATCGTCTGCGGCTTCGACCCCGCCTTCTCCGTCGCCACGATGCAGGTGCTGGCGCCGCCGGCAGCGATTTCGCCCACGCCCTCGATGGCCTTCGGCAGCGACACCACCACTGGCGCGGCGCTGTCGGCGCTCGCAGCGTTGCCGAGCTGACCGGACGCGCCCACGCCCCAGCAGACGAGCTTGGTCGAAATGCCGGCACAGGCGTGCGACTGGCCGACGGCCAGGAGCGACGGTGACGACGTCGCCCCATCGGCGGTCTTGAACTCGGCGGT
>CAINDT010000065.1 GCA_903847495.1 uncultured Actinomycetes bacterium | reverse complement strand
GTGCCGAGGCGTGCGTTGCCCCCGGTGGCGATCGCGACATCCACCCCGACCTGCACCGTGACGCTCTGCGAGCCATCGTTCAGGGCGTAGCTGAACGACGCCGCGCCGGTGAAATAACGCTCCGGTGTGAAAACGATCTGACCTGATACGGGGTCGCGGCTCACCGTTCCACCCGCACCGTTCTGCACGGCGCTGATCGAGAGCGCATTGCCGTCGATGTCCCAGTCGTTCGCGAGCAGCGTGCCCGGTGCGATGCCCAGCGTGGTCCCCTCGGTGGCCGCGAGGCGGTCGATGACGCCGTTCGGCGCACTGTTGGCTGGCAGCAAGGGAGCCGACTGCAGGTCCGCGCGCCGCCATTCGCTGCCATCGGCAAAGCGCAGGGCCTCGATGCCTCTGCCCGCATCGCCCGCGTCGAGGAAAAACCCCTGCACGCGCACGATATCGCCACCGCCTGCCACCAGCAGCAGGTCGGCATTACTGCGCCACGCGCTCACATCGCCGGGCGCGATGCCGTTGCCAAACTGCAGCAGGTCCCGACGCGTCGAGTTGTCATCGTCGATCAGCAGGTCGCGGCCGTCGCCGCGCTGGAATTCGTAGCTATCGGCGCCCTTACCGCCCTGTAGCGTGTCATTGCCCGCGCCGCCCGCCAGCACATCCTCGCCGGCGCCGGCGCGCAGCAGATCGGCCCCGCCCGCGCCACGCAGCGTGTCATTGCCACCGAATGCATCCAGCGTATCGCCGAGCGCGGTGCCGGCGAGCGACCAGTTGCCGTCGGTGCCCCGGGACGCGAGGTCCAGCAAGGTGCTGCGCGACCAGCTCGCGCCATCGGCGAAGCGCAGTTCATCGATGTGATAACCAATGTCCTTGCCCTTCAGCACGAAATGCCTGGCCACCGTGATCGAGTCACCGCTGTCGGGCAGGGCGAGGATCAGCTCATCGCCTCTGCGCGCGATACGCACATCGGAGGCCGTGATACCGGTGCCGAGCAGAATGCGATCCCAGCGTGCGGTGCTCTTGTCGGCATCGAGGATGCGGTCGTTGCCGCTATTGGTGCCGAAGCGGTAATCGTCGCTGCCGGCGCCTCCGGCCAGCGCGTCGTTACCGGTGCCGCCATCGAGCATATCGTTGCCAACGCCGCCCGTGAGGGTGTCCGCGCCACTGCCACCGAAGAGCAGGTCGTTGCCGTCGGCGCCGAGCAGCGTGTCATCGCCGCCCATGCCGTTCACCGTGTCGTTGCCGGCGGCCGCATCGATGGCATCGCCCAGAGAATCGGAGCCGGTGATGTTGTCATCGCCCGCCGTGACCTGCGCGAGGATCACGGTCTCGAGCAGTTTGTGTTCCACCGCATCGAGCCGGTACTCGGCGCCGCTGCTGTCGCGGATACGCAGTTGCTGGTGGCCACTGCTGAAGTAATCGAGCACCGTCAGGCGGTCGGTGGTGTTCGGCAGGAAGAGGCTCAGGCTGTCCCCGGCGCGCTCGGCGCGCAGATCACCCCAGACGGCGCCGTTCAGGTCGAGGATGTCGGCGGGGAAGGGCAGGCCGTTCTCGGTCCAGAAGAGACGGTCGGGGCGCGCCCACACGGTGTCGTGTCCGTAACCGCGGCCCCACACATAGTGATCGACCAGCCCCACATTGGGGTTGGGATCGTCGCCACCGCGCAGGAAGTCATCACCCGCGCCACCGTCCAGCGTGTCGGCTCCGGCCCCGCCGAGCAGCGAATCGTGCCCGGCACCGCCCAGCAGGGCATCGTTGCCATCGGCCCCCCAGAGGATGTCATCGCCGGCCTGGCCGTTCAGGCTGTCGGCGGCACTGCTGCCCTCGAGCAGGTCGCTGCCGGCATCGGCGATGCGCAGCGCTACCGCGGTGTCGCTCCAGCGCAGCACCGTTGCCGGCGAGTCATCGAAGCGGATTTCATCGATCGTCGAGTCGAACAGCCAGGGATCAGCGGGCCCCTGCAGCCGCACGCTGCCGTCGCCGATGCGGTAGAGCACATCGATGTTCTGCTCGAAAAAATTGACGCTGCCGAGCGCGCCGGTCGGGTTGCGCAGTTCGAGCCCGGTGACGAGTTCGGCCGGCGCGATGCCGGCACCGACGCGCAGCACGTCGACAGAGGCGCCACCGGCCGTCTGGGCGTCGAGTTCCACCACCAGGTCATGGCCATCGCCGCGGTTGTAGAGGTAGGTGTCGGCACCGGCGCCGCCGCGCAGCGTGTCGGCTGCGGTGCCCCCTGTGAGCTGGTCGTTGCCCTCGTCGCCTTCCAGCAGGTCGGAATCCGCACCCCCGGCGAGCGTGTCCGCCCCAACGCCGCCATGAAGTGCGTCCAGTCCGGTGCCGCCCTCGGCGAGATCATCGCCGCCGGCACCCTGCAGCGTGTCGTTGCCCGTGCCGCCGCGCAGCGTGTCGTTGCCCGCTCCGCCCAGTACGAGGTCGTTGCCGGCATCGCCATCAAGCACGACGGCGCCGCCAACACCTTCGAGCGTATCGTTGCCCGCGGTGCCCGGGCCGAAGCCGCGCGCCATTACGGCCGTGCGGTCCCAGCCCACATCGGGAGCATCCGCGAAGCGGATTTCGAGCGCCGGGCTGTCTGCGGCGGCGAAATAACCCTGCACCTGCAGCGTGTCGCCCGAGGGCAGTTCCACGAAGAGATCACTGCCGCCGTAGCTGCGAAAGCGCAGGGATTCCGGTGTGACGCCGGTGCCGATCAGCAGCTGGTCGGTCTCGCCGGTGTTGGCGTGCAGCACGTCGCGGCCGGCGCCGTTGCCGAAGAGTACGGTGTCCGCGCCCGCGCCGGCTTCCAGCGTGTCGCTTCCCGCACCGCCCGTCAGCGTGTCGTTGCCGGCGCCTCCCCACAGGCTGTCGTCGGCCGCGCCGCCATCCAGGAAATCATCGCCGCCCTCGCCCTGCAGCGAGTCATTGCCGGACTCGCCGCGCAGCGTGTCGTTGCCGTCTCCCGCGAGCACGGCGTCGGCGCCCGCGCCGGCGCTGAAGTCATCATCGGATGCCGCGAGCAGCACGTGGTCGTCGCCATCCGTGGCGCGCACCATCTGCGCTGAGCTGATTGCCCCCGTAGCGGTTGCGAAGCCGCTCATCTCCCGATATGCCGCGACCGAAAAGCGGAGCTCGCCACCGCCAAAGCCCACGCGTACCTCGGTATCGCCCGGCTGCCATGAGAGCCGCAGTGCATCCGGGTCCAGTACATCGGCGAACAACACGCGATCCGCGCCCGCGGGATCTACGATGCGGTCGGAGCTGCCGTCGTTGCGCAGCACGAACACATCCGCCCCCGCGCCACCGTGCAGCTCGTCATCGCCGGCGCCGCCATCGAGCGTGTCGGCGCCGTCGCCGCCCAGCAGTACATCCGCGCCCGCGCCTCCCGCGAGCACATCCTCGCCTGCTTCGCCCCACAGCCGGTCGGCGTCGTTGCCGCCGGCCAGTGCGTCGGCGCCCTCGCCACCCTTGAGTTCGTCGTTGCCGCTGCCGCCGTCCAGGGTGTCATCCCCTGTGCCGCTGCTCAGCAGATCGGCGTCGGCGTCGCCGCGCAGTACATCGTTGCCCGCGCCGCCATCGAGCGTGTCGATGCCGGCGCCGCCGAAGAGCAGGTCGGCACCGTCCCCACCGTACACGCCGTCGGCGCCGGTGCCGCCACGCAGCGTGTCGTAGCCGACACCGCCATACAGACGGTCAGTGCCGTTGCCGCCCAGCAAGCTGTCGTTGCCGTCGAGGCCCCAGAGCCGGTCGTCGTCATCGCCACCCGCCAGTGTGTCGTCACCGCCGCCGCCCACGAGCTCGTCGTTGCCGGCCTCGCCCTCGAGGCGGTCGTTGCCGTCATCCTCGGGTACCAGCGAGCTGTTGTCGCCCCAGAGCCGGTCATCGCCCGGGCCACCACCGATCACATCGTCGCCGGCCTCGCCGCCGGCGATATCGGCGCCATCACCACCGCGCAATTCGTCATTGCCGGCGCCGCCGTACAGTGAATCGGCGCCCGCGCCGCCGTCCAGGGTGTCGCTGCCTTGGGAGGCGGCGGGTACATCGGTGGCATCGCCATGGAGTTCATCATTGCCGGCCCCGCCGAGCAGCAGGTCCGCGCCACCGTCACCGCTCAGAGAGTCGTTGCCCTCGCCGCCGTCCAGCTGGTCGTTGCCGTGCAGCAGGGGATCGAGCTGGCTTGCGCGCGCGTCGCCATTCAGGGCGTCGTCGCCGGCACCGCCCGCGAGGGTGTCGTCGCCTTGATGCCCGCCCAAGCTATCGTTGCCGTCCTCGCCGAACAGGAGATCGGCGCCGCGCCCCGCGGAGAGCCAGTCGTTACCCTCACCGCCGTGCAAGGTGTCGTCGCTTGCGCCGGGCGGGTCCTGGATGCCGGTTGCGGGCGAGAACTCCCGGATGCCCCGCTCGATGTCATCCCTGAAACTCCAGTCGGTGCCGGTGG
>CAINDT010000064.1 GCA_903847495.1 uncultured Actinomycetes bacterium | reverse complement strand
GCGGCACTCGTGGATGTGATCGATCAGCACGCCCTCGTGATTCGTCTGAAAGCAGCGCGCGGTCATGCTGCGCTCGCCGGCCCACGCGTAGACCTGGCTCTCGAGCTCGCTGAGCGTGAGCGTGCCGTACTGCGCAGGGTCACGCTGGCCCAGCATGTTGAGGTTGACGCCGTTGAAGACCGCAATCATGCGTGCAGTCTACGTGCCCGCACCGAGGCGCGCTCGCGCAGAAACCGTCGCGGATGTCCGGTTATCCCCCCATGTTCGCGACAATGCGGGCCGATCCACTGTCCCTTTCTCTGATCCGGTGGTTAACTGCAGGCGATGGCCCCGCCTCAAATCCGCGTGCTGGTTGTCGAAGACGACTCGTTCACCCGCACGACCGTCTGCGCGACGCTTCGCTACCACGGCGTGCTCGTGGTCGGCGAGGCGGCAAACGCCCGCGAAGGGCTCCAGTTGGCTGCCACCAGCGAGGTCGACGCCGTGCTGCTCGATCTCGACCTCGGCGGTGGGCCTAACGGCATCGATCTGGCGAGCGCGCTCCGCAAGGCACAGCCGACGCTTGGGATTGTGATCTTGACCACGTACGAGGATCCGCGTCTTGCGGGCAACAGCCTCGCCACACTCCCCGCCGACGTGAGCTACCTCGTGAAGCGCGACCTCTCCGACAGCATGGCGCTACCGCGTGCCGTGCGCGCAGCGATCAAAGAGGCGCAGTCAGGCGCTCGCCCTGCTCGTCGCGCACCGCGCCAATCCGTGGCCACCTCGGAACTCACTGACGCACAACTCGAGGTGATGCGCCTCGTCGCCGAGGGACTATCCAACGTGGGCATTGCCGAGCAGCGGTCCGTCACCGAGGGCGCTGTTGAAAAGCTGATCAACCGCACGGCGCGCCAGCTCGGCATCGAGTCGACGTCGACCCAGAACCTCCGCGTGCAGATTGCGCGCTCTTACCTGCAGTTGACAGGCACGACCGTGCGCGACGGTGACTGAGTACGCGTCCCTGCGCGACCGGATCGGCGGACCACACGCCTTCTCCTGGCGCGTCTGGCTGATCGTCACGACGGTCGGCATCCCGTTTTCGGTGCTGATCGATCTGCATGGCGTGCTCTCCCTCACCACCGTTGCCCACGTCGCGACGGCCACGGCAGCGACCGGTGCGACCTCGGCGCTGATCTTCCTGGCGGTGGCCCGCCTGCGCCCTCCGGCATGCTCACTTCCCGTGGCCGTCGCGATCGCGGTCGCGCTGCTGACATCCGTGATGCGCGCCGTGCTCGCCCCTGTCATCCTCGGCCAGCTCGGTGAAGACATCAGCGTGACCGAGCGCTTGATCGCCACGGCGCTGCCCGTGACGATTCTGATCCTCGCGTTGAACGCGGGTATCGAATCGCTGACGACGCTGCGCGAGCAGCGCAGCGCGTTGGTCACCACACTGATCGAACTGAACGAACGCAAGTTGCAGCAGCAGGCGCTGACCGAGGCGATGACCAACGCGCTGCTGACGAACGTGCTCACCGCGACCGTGGATCTGCGCCGACAGGTTGTGGACGCAGCTCCGCCGGACTCCGCAGATGAGCGCCTCGAGGTCGCGGCCGCGCTGCGCAGCACGGCAATGGGCTCGCTGCGCGAGCTCAGCCACGACCTGCACGCGTCGAGCTTCGCCCACGAGGCGCGGGGGCCAGGCCTGTTGCGCACCTTTATGACGGCGCTGCGGACGAATCCGCTCTGGCCCATCGAGACCGCCGCCGTGTCCGCTTTGATCGCCAGCTTCGGCGCCATCTTCGTCGGCGTGCGGTTCAGCGCGGCCGACCAGCCGACCGCAGTGATCGCCACCCTCGCGATCGTCATCGTCTGGGTCGTGACGCAGTTCCTTGGCGTGTGGCTGGCGCTGCGCGCCATCGTCGTGCTCGGCGATCACTGGCGGCTCCCTGGCATGGTGAAACTCCTGCTCGCGATCAGTGCCACGGCGATCATCTCGGCCGCTCGAACCGCCATCACCTTCGATCTCGTCGGCGCACCATCAGGCTCCTCGCTGATCGCCACGAGTGTCGCTGCGGCCCTGCTGGTCGTGCTCGGCACGACCGTGGCGATGGCCACGCAGCAATCGCAGGAGGACCTCGTCGAATCACTGCGGACGACGGTCGATGCATCGGAGGCCGAGGCGATCGCGCGCAACCACGAGCTCGTGCGTGCCAGTCGCACGCTCGCGCGCTACGTGCACGGGACTCTGCAGTCGCGTCTCCTTGCCTCAGCTCTCGCGATTGAGCAGGCCGAGCGGGATGGCGACCCCGCTGCCTTCGATGCGGCGCTCCAGCAGGCACGCGAGGCGCTCTCGCTGCCCGATGCCTTCGCTGCGCCGGCCACCGATCTTGCGGCCGCGCTGCAGACGACCGTTGACCTCTGGCAGGGCTTCGCCGCGATCACGATCGAGGTGCCGGTACCGGCGCCGACGGTCGATCCAGAGACGGTCGCTGACCTCTGCCGCGTCGTCGAGGAGGCCGTGGCGAACGCCATGCGGCACGGCGACGCCACGACGATCACGGTCGCGGTAACTGCAACCGACGAGCGCCTGGATGTTGTGGTGACGGACGACGGCACGGGCCCGCACGGGGGCGGCCCCGGACTGGGCACCACCCTGTTCGACGTGACCGGAGCATGGTCGCTCGTCGCCCGACAAGACCGGTCGGGTGCGGTGCTCACGATGCGGATGCCGCAGCGCGCCCGGCGCCTCGTACCGCAGCCCGACTAGCGGCGCTCAGCGACAGGCGGCGTCGACGGCCGCCGCGACGGCGTCGTCGTCGAGCTCGACGCCCCAGACCGGTCGGCCGGGGGCCTCGAGCAGGACAAAGCGCGTACGGCCGGCCACGCGCTTCTTGTCGGAGCGCATCGCGTCGAGCACGGCCGCGGGGGCGACGTCCTCAGCGACGGTCGGCAGGCCCTGCCGGGTGAGCACGCCGAGGACCTCATCGGCGATGGCGTGCTCGAGACCGGCGTGCTCGACCGACAGCTGCAGCGCGGCGACGAGGCCGATGGCGATCGCCTCGCCGTGCAGGTAGCGGCCGCCGGCGGCGTGCTCGACCCCATGGCCGATGGTGTGCCCGAGATTGAGGATCGCCCGCACGCCCTGCTCGGTCGGGTCGGCGGCGACGACGCGGTGCTTGAGCGCGGCGCAGCGGCGCACGAGCGTCCAGCGCTCGTCGTCGGTGCCGCGCGTCGTGGGCCACTCGCGCACCAGCTCCCAGAGGAGCCCACCAGCCAGGAGACCGGTCTTGAGTGCCTCGGCGAAACCGGCCCGCCATTCGCGGTCGGTCAGCGTCGTCAGCAGCGATGGGTCGGCGAGCACGGCGACGGGCGGATGAAAGCTGCCCACGTCGTTCTTAGCGGCGACATCGATACCGGTCTTGCCGCCGATGCCGGCGTCGACCTGACCGACGAGCGTCGTCGGGCACGAGACCCAGTCGAGGCCACGGCGGAACGTGGCGGCAGCGAAGCCGGTCACGTCGGTGACGGCACCGCCGCCGATGGCGACGACGAGATCGCGGCGCTCGAGCTCCGCCTCGGCGAAGGCGCGCCAGAGCGCCTCGACGTGCGAGACGGTCTTGCACTGCTCGCCGCCGGGCAGCGTGTAGACCTCGAGCCCCTCGGGAATGCGGTCGGCCACCGGCAGGTCGACGACGACGAAGGCGCGACGCCCATCGGCGAGCTCGTGGATGCGATCCAGCGCCCCAGGGCGCACGACACCGGCATCGCGGCAGGCGATCGCGACGGTCTCGGGATCGGCCGCGGCATCGACGATCGCGTCGGCGGCGGTCAGGTAGAGCGTCTGGCGCTGGCTGTGCAGGTCTTCGAAGCGATGAAAGTTGACGGCCAGCGGACGCGTGCCGGCGCCGCCGTCGGCCTCGACGCGCTGCCACAGGACCTCAGCCGGAGCATCGAGGAACAGCACGCGAGCCTGCGTGCGCACCAGGGCGCGCGTACCCGGGCGCGAGAGGGCGCCGCCACCGGGGGCGATCACGCCGTGCTCGCCCGTTTCGATCAGCTCGGTGATCACCCGCTCTTCGAGCTCGCGGAACTGCTCCTCGCCGTCGCTGAACAGATCGGGAATCGAGCGCGACGTGCGGCGCTCAATCTCGCGATCAACGTCGATGAACGTGGTGCCCTTGAGTGCCGCCAGCAGTTCGCCGACGGTCGACTTGCCAGCACCCATGAACCCGACGAGGACGTCGGGGCGACTCATGCGGGCGACCAGGGAATCCGGTTGACGTAATGCCCGTGGGCCGCGACGAAGTCGCCGATGGCGTCGCCGCCGAACTTCTCCTTGGCAGCGCGCGCGAGCTCGAAGGCGATGACGGCCTCGGCCACGACAGCGGCAGCGTAGATCGCGGTCGTGTCGGAGCGCTCGACCAGCGCCTCAGCCGGCTCGTGCGTGTCGAGCGTGGCCGTCTTGAGCGGCTTCATCAGCGTCGGCAGGGGCTTCATCGCGATGCGCACGACGACGGGCTCGCCGTTCGTCATGCCGCCCTCGAGGCCGCCGGCGCGATTGCTGTCGCGCTTGTAGCCATCGTCGTAGCGGAGCTCGTCGTGGACGGCGCTGCCGCGCAGCGAGGCGTTGGCCCAGCCGTCGCCGATCTCCACAGCCTTCATCGCCTGGATGCCCATCGCGGCGCCCGCGATGCGCGCATCGAGGCGCCAGTCCTCGGAGGCGTAGGAGCCGAGGCCGGGCGGGCAGCCGAACGCACGGACCTCGACGATGCCGCCGAGCGTGTCCTGCGCCTTCTTGGCGGCTTCGATCTCCTCGACCATCGTGGCGTCGGTTGCGGCGTCGAGGCAGCCGACCTGGCGCTCGCCCATCTCGATGAACTCGCGGGCGGTGATGTCATCGCGATGTGGCGCCTCGACGGCACCGACGCGCACGACGTGCCCGTGGACGGTGATGCCGACGGTGTCGAGCAGGTCCTTGCAGAACGCGCCAACTGCCACGCGGGCGGACGTCTCGCGGGCCGAGGCGCGCTCGAGGACATCGCGGACGTCGGGCAGCTCGTACTTCATGACGCCGGATAGGTCGGCGTGGCCGGGACGGGGCACGGTGACGACGCGGGTGCGGCGCGCGTGGACCTCGGCGAGGTCCTCGTCGGTGACGGGCCAGGCGCTCTGCGCGGCGCCCCAGTTCTCGTGGTCGCGGTTCTTGACGATCAGGCTGAGGGGTCCGCCGATCGTGCGGCCGTGACGCATGCCGCCAAGAATCGTGGCCTCATCCGTCTCGATCGCCTGGCGCGGCGAGCGGCCGTAGCCAGCCTGTCGGCGGGCGAGATCGCGCTGCAGGCGCTCGCGGTCGGGCGTGAGCCCCGCGGGCAGACCGGAGAGGATCGCGACGATGCCGGGACCGTGCGACTGACCGGAGGTGGTGAACGAGAGCGCCATCGGTTCCGACAGGGTATCGCGGACCGGGCCGCGGCTACGGCGCATGCCGACTTGACAGAGGTGGTTAGGTAGCCCTAACCTCCGCCGCGTTGCCTGTTAGGTAGACCTAACAGACGATCTGAACGCCATTGCCCGCCGCGCGCACGCGGCGGATCGAAAGGACCCCCGTGCCTGCCCGACGCCTCCTCCCCCTCCTGATCATCGCCCTCCTCGTCACCGCCGGCGCCACGCTCGCGGCCTGCGGTGGCAGCGACTCCGCCACCAGCGGCGCGACGGGCAGCGGTGACGGTCTCGTGGTCTATTCGGGCCGTGAGGAGGAACTCGTCGCACCGCTCTACGAGCAGTTCACCGCCGAGACCGGCATCAAGCTGGACGTCCGCTACGGCGACTCGGCCGAGTTGGCCGCCACGCTGCTGGAAGAAGGCGACGCCACGCCCGCGCAGGTCTTCTACGCCCAGGACGCCGGCTCAATCGGCGTCATCGAGGATCGCCTCGCCGAGCTACCCGCCAGCGATCTCGACCTGATCCCCGCGCGCTACCGCGATCCGGCGGGGCGCTGGACGGGCGTCACCGGCCGCGTCCGCGTACTGATCTACAACACGGAGCGCGTTGACGCCGCGAAGCTCCCGGACTCGGTGCTGCCGCTCGGCGACAAGGACTGGCCCGGTGACGTCGGCGTGGCCCCCACCAACGCCTCGTTTGTCGGCTTCGTCAGCGCCATGCGCGAGGAGCTCGGCGACGAGCAGACGGCGGCGTGGCTCAGCGGGCTGTCGGACCATGCCCGCACCTACGAGAAGAACAGCCAGATCGTGGACGCCGTCGCCTCCGGCGAGGTCGACACCGGCCTCGTCAACCACTACTACCTCTACGAGAAGCTGGGCAGCGATCCCGAGACGCCGATTGCCAACCACTACTTCGCACCGGGCGACGTCGGCTCGTTCGTCAACGTCTCGGCCGTCGGCATCCTCGCCGGCGCCAGCGGCAACCCCGATGCTGAGGCGTTCGTCACGTACCTGCTCACCCAGGGCCAGGTGTTCTTCGCCAACGACGCAGAGGAGCGCGAGTACCCGCTCAACGCGTCGGAGCCCGGCATGGAGCGCGCCGAGGAGCTGCCGCCGCTCGACGACAACCTGGGCCCGGACGTCAACCTCGCCGATCTCTCCAAGGACCTCGAGGGCACCGTCAAGATGATCCGCGACGCCGGACTGATCATGTGAGCCGCCGGCGCCCCCGCCGCAAGACGGGGGCGCCGGCTCCACACTATCCCGCGACGATGATCGTGCTCCCTCTCCACCGTGCGCATGACCCCCGCCAGCCGTAGGCTCCTCACCGCGCTCTGCGTGCCGGCGCTGATCATCGCCGTCGCGCCGATCGTGTACCTCGCTCTGCGAGCGCTCACCGACGGCGATCTCGCGGCGGCGCTCGATGCGCGGATCATCGGCCCCGCGGCACTGCGGACGATTGTCCTCGCGGTGCTTGTCGGCGCCGGTGCGGTCCTGATCGGCGTGCCGTTCGCGATCCTGACGATCCGCACGGCGCTGCCGCTGCGGCGTACCGCACTCGCACTCGGCGCGCTGCCCCTCGCCATCCCGAGCTACGTCGGCGCCCTCGCCCTCCTCGGCGCACTTGGTCCGCGAGGCCTGCTGGCGCGCGCGCTCGAGCCGCTCGGGGTGGATCGACTCCCAGTGATCGACGGGATGCTCGGCTCCACGGTCGTCCTGACGCTCTTCACGTACCCCTACGTCCTTCTGCTGACGGCCGCCGCGCTGCGCCGCGTCGATCCCACGCTCGAGCAGGCGGCGCGCGGCATGGGCCGCGGCACGTTCGACACCTTCCTCCGCATCACGTTCCCCCAGATCCGTTCGGCCGTGCTGGCCGGTGCGCTGCTCGCGGCGCTGTACGCGATGAGCGACTTCGGCGTCGTCAGCCTGCTGCGCCTCACGACGCTGACGCGCGAGGCGTTCCTCCGCTACGACGCGCTGTACGACCCCGGCGGTGCGGCGGCCGTCGGTCTCGTCCTTGGCCTGATGGCGCTGCTCGTCGTCGTTGCCGAGCAGTGGACGCTGCGTGGCTCGACGCAGGCGGCACGGAGACGCGTACGGGCCCGCGATGCCGTCGCACCGCTGGAGCTGGGGCGCCTGCGCGGACCGGCGCTGGTGTTCATCCTGTTCGTGATCGCGCTGGCGCTCGTGCTGCCGCTCGCGATCCTCTGCTGGTGGGCGATCACGCTGGCCGGCGGCGATGGACTGCTCGACCAGCTGCGCGAGACACTCCCTGCGGCGCTGAACGCCGCCGGCGCCTCCGCGGCGGCGGCCGTCGTGTGCGTGCTGCTCGCGCTCCCGGTCGCCGCACTCGTCACGCGGGCACCCAGCCGAACCGCGCGCGTGATCGACAGCCTCTCGTTCGTCGGCTACGCCCTGCCGGGCATCGTCGTCGGACTCGGGCTCGTGTTCCTCGCCCTACGCAGCGCGCCGTTCCTGTACCAGACGGTCGCGATCGTGGTGATCGCGTACAGCGTGCGCCTGCTGCCTCAGGCGATCGGCGGCGCGCGCTCCGGCTGGGAGCGCGTCGACCCCCGCTTCGAACAGGCTGCCCGAGGCATGGGCCGCGGTCCGCTCGACGTGCTCGTCCGTGTGACGCTGCCGCTCGCCGCCCCCGGCGTCTTGGCCGGCGCCGCGCTCGTCTTCCTGACGGCGATCAAGGAACTGCCCGCCACGCTTCTGCTGCGCCCCAACGGGTTCGAGACGCCGGCGACGCTGATCTGGGAGAAGACGCGCGTCGCTGAGTACGCCTCCGCGGCGGTACCGGCGCTTGTGGTGATCGCGATCAGCGTGATTCCGGTCTATCTGCTGTTGGTGCGACCCGAGCTGCACCGGCGCCGAGACGGCTGACGCTGCGGCGCCCCTGCGCGAGCTAGTGGGGGACGCCAGCGGTGTCGCGATCGCCGAACGCGACCGGCACCAGCGCCGCGTGACCCGGCTGCGGATCGATCCGCACCCGCTGCCCCACCTCGACCATGTCGACGCTCGGGCGGTGCGCGATGGCGACGCTGCCGTCGGGCAGGCGCAGCGTATAGAGGACATCGTGGCCGCGGAAGTCGCGCCCCTCCACGACGACATCGCCGGTCTCGTCGCCGCGGACGCCGACGAGTTCCGGACGCACGTAGACTCGCACCGGACCAGCCGCCTGACCGAGCAGTGCGTAGCTGCCGAGCGGGGTGTCGACGCTCTCGCCGTGCGCCACGCCGTCGAGGACGTTGGCACGCCCGAGGAAGTTGGCCACCTCGCTGCAGAAGGGCTTGCGGTAGAGCGCCTCGGGCTGATCGACCTGGAGGATGCGCCCCTCATGCATGACGGCCACGCGGTCGGAGACCGACAGCGCCTCCTCCTGGTCGTGCGTCACGAAGATGCAGGTGAGCCCGGTCTGCCGGAGGCGCCCGATCAGCTCGTTGCGGACGTCATCGCGCGTGCCCTGGTCGAGACTCGAGAACGGCTCGTCCAGCAGGATCAGCTCGGGATCCTGCGCCAGCGCGCGCGCCAGCGCCACGCGCTGCTGCTGCCCGCCGGAGAGCTCGGTCGGACGGCGCTCGGCGAGCTCCTCGACGTCGAGCAGGGCCAGCAGCTCGCGGGCGCGCTCCTCACCGCCGCGACGCTGCCCCTTCGGCAGGGCGAAGACGACGTTCTCGACCACCGTCAGGTGCGGGAACAGCGCGTAGTCCTGAAACACCATGGCGACGCGGCGATCCTGCGGCGCGATCCAGCAGCCGTCGTCGGCCACCACGCGGTCGCCGATCGTGACGCGGCCGGCCTCGGGGCGCAGATGGCCGGCGACCAGGTTGAGCAGCGTCGTCTTGCCACAGCCCGACGGACCGAGAATCGCCATCACCTCGCCGGACTGGACCGTGAGCGAGACATCATCCAGCGCCGCGACGTCGCCGAAGCGCCGACGGACTCCCTCGAGACGCAGTGCGATGGGCGCGGTCACGAATGGAAGGGTACCCTAACTCCCTCCCTCGCGCGGGCGTCGGGCATGCTTCGGGCATGAGCGCCTGGCAGAACGACGGTGACGGGCTGACCGGCCGCGTGATCATCGGCGGCGCCGTGTTCACGATTCTCGCTCTGGTCATCGGCTTCGCGATCGGCAGCTACTTCGGTCGCTCGGCTGCGCCGGATCTGCAGACGCTGGCCGACCAGGTGCGGCTCAATGCCCGGGTGCTGAACGCCGAGCTCGCCCCCGCCAAGGATCTGTACGCCACCGCGGTGCCGGACGGGAAGATCATCAAGCCGACGCCGTATGCGGATGCGCAGGAGCGCATCACCCGGGTCAAGCGGCAGCTGACGGCACAGCGCGCATCGTTCGAGGCGCTGGCACCAGGCGACTACGTGCGCGCCGTGCGTGCCGTGGACGCGTTGGCGACGGCGGCCTCGACGCCGGTGTCAGCCGCGGCGTTCGACCCGCTGTTCGATCAGGCACTGGCGGCACTCGGCGAGCTCGCCGGGCAGTAGCTCAGAACAGGCGGTTCTGATCGTCGGCCGCCGGCGCATCGCCGTGCCGCGTGATCCACAGGCGCCCCGCGAAGGCGCGTAGCTCCTCACGATCCTCGCCGCCTTCCGCAGCCTGCGCCCGCAGTTGCGCGATCGTCTCGCGCAGGATCCGGTCGACCGCGCCGTCGCCGGCGACGCTCCGCGCCCGCGCGACGTTCGCCCGTCGTCCCGCCACGCGCCAGGCGGCATGCCCGGTCGACGGATCGACCTCGAACTCCACGCCGCCTCCCGGCGCTACCTGGCGGATCGGTGCCATGCCGGAATCGTACGGTCAGCCGGCGAACAGTGCCCCCTCTACCACTTGAGCGCCGCGCCCCGGGGGGCGCGACGCTCGCGGTTGGGAGGAACCGCCTGATGGCGGTGAGACCGGACGGCCTACAGGGCGCGTCAGGCGACGGAACAGAGGGAGGGGCCGTCGCTTGAGGTCAAGACTACGCGGGAATGATGGCCATCTCGTGAGCGGAACATCACGGTTTCGTCACAGTCGCAAGCGCCCTGTCAGAGGCCGATTGCCGTCCGTGCTGGCGCAAGGCAGGCCAGCAGCGCGCCGGCAGCCAGAAACGGGACCAACGGGAGTGTGGCACCGCGCCCGCGCATGAGCAGCACGGGCATGGCGACGAGCCCAGCCACGAACAGGCCGCCGACGACAGCGAGTGGCAGCGCGGCGCCCAGCACCAGACCCGTCATCGCGATCACCTTGACGTCGCCGAGGCCGAAGCCTCCGCGGGCCGCCACGGCGACCAGGAGCGACCCCACCCCGCCGAGCAGTCCCGCCACGAGATGCGACACGAGCTGGTCCGGCATCGCCAGCGCCACGACGGCAAGACCGCCGAGCGCGCCTGTCAGCACGAGCGTGTCGGGGACGACGCGCCACGCGATGTCGATCGCCGTCGCGGGCAGGAGCACGGCGAGCAGCACGAGGCCGAGCGCGAGCGTGCGGCCATCCGGGGCAAGGGCGCCCAGCAGCGCGCCGATCGCTGCCCCGGTGGCCACGAGCGGGAGCGGGCGTCCCGCACGGGCGGTCCACGTCGGCTGCGGGAGGCGCTCCGCGATCCCGCGCGGCAGCCACGCGACGGCGGGCACGGCGAGGAGCCCGAGCAGGGCACCCGCGACGAGCCCGACGAGGATCACGTGCCGCGCGCGGCGGCGAGCATCGTCTCGAGCGGCGCCGTCTCGCCCGTCCAGATCTCCAGCGCGTGCGCGCCCTGGCGGGCGAGGATCTCGAGACCGTCGACGACCGCGCAGCCCGCCTCCGCGGCCGCGGTGATCAGCGGCGTCGGGGTGGCGTCGGCGCGATACGCCAGATCGACGACGACGCGGACGTCGAGCAGACGCGACGCCGGCAGCGGCATGCCGTCGGGGTCGACGAGCGCGCCGACCGGCGTGCAGTTGACGATCACACCGCCGACCGGATCGGGCAGGTCGGCGACGGCCACGACGTCGCCCGTACCGGCGAGATCGTCGGCCAGGGCCGCGGATGCCTCCGGGCGGCGCGCGTAGATCTGCACGGCGCAACCGTCCTGCGCGAGCGCTGCGGCGGCGGCACGGGCCGAGCCGCCGGCCCCGAGCACCGTGACGGTGCCGGAGTAGCGCTCCCCCACCTCGGATGAGATCGCAGCGGCGATCGCCGGGCCATCCGTCGAGTCGCCGATCAGGCGCCCGTCGGCCGCGACGGTGATGGTGTTGACTGAGCCGCTCGCCTTGGCGACGGGGCGCAGCTCGTCGACCAGTTGGGCGACGGACTCCTTGTGCGGGACCGTGACGTTCGCGCCGACAAAGCCGAGCGCAGGCAGTCCGCGCAGCGCGTGCTCGAGCTGGTCGGCCGTGACGTGCAGCGGCACGTACGTCCAGTCAAGCCCCATCTGCTTGAGGGCGGCGTTCTGCATGCGCGGCGAGCGCGAGTGCGAGACCGGGTCGCCGATCACGCCGAGCAGTCGGGTGGTTCCGCTGATCACGAGTAGGGATGCTCTTTCTGGTACTGAAGGAAGGCGTCGTAGCTGTCGGTGAACCAATGGCGACCTTCCGGATCGCCCTTGATGGCGTAGTAGTACAGGTAATCGGTCTTCGCCGGGTTGGCAGCCGCCTGCATCGAGGCCAGGCCGGGGTTGCAGATCGGCGTTGGCGGGAGGCCCTTGAAGCGCCGCAGGTTGAACGGCGAGTCGCTCTCCAGGTCCGTGCCGGTCAGCTCGTCCCACGAGCCGAGGCCGTACTGCACGGACGCGTCGATGCCGAGCGACATGTCGGCGCGGAGCCGGTTGTAGATGACGGAGGCGATCTTGGCGCGGTCGTCCTGCGCCTGCGCTTCGCGCTCGATCAGCGAGGCGATCTTGAGGACGTCGTAGCGCGTGAGGTTCTTCGAGCTGGCGTACGTCATGTCGATCGAGGCCCAGTTATCGCTGAACGCCGCGAGCTGATCCGTCACGAGCGCGTCGGCATCGGCGGGCACAGCCACGTCGTACGTGGCGGGAAACAGGAAGCCCTCGAGGGTGGCCGCCTGCTCGCCGCCGGTCAGGAACCCCTGCGGCGGCTGATGCGCGTCGAGCGCGGCCTGGTACTGCGCGGGCTTGATGCCGACCTTCTTCACGGCGGCCTTGATGTCCCAGATCGCGTAGCCCTCGGGAATCGTGAGGCGCGCGGCGTCGGCCGACGGACCGCTGTTGAGCTGGAACACGATGCGATCGAACGCCTCGTTGGTGCGCAGCGCGTACGTGCCGGGCTTGAACCCCTCTCCCTGTCCTTCGGCGACGAGCCGCTCGACGAAACCATCGGCACTGGCGACGACGCCTGCCTCTTCGAGGAGCTGCGCGATCTGGGCGGCCGTTGCGCCGGCCGGGATGGTCACGGTGACCTTGTCGCCCGGCGCGGGATCACCACCGCCACCACACGCGGCGACCGCGCCGACGAGCACCAGCGCCGCGAGCAGACCCAGGGTCCGGACGAGCAGTCGGCGACGCGTCATGCCGTGTCCTGCCGATCGAGCCAGCCCTGCAGCAATTCGGCAGCGGCACGGGCGTCGAGCCCCGCCTCCCCACCCTTGGTCTGCGCGACGGCACTGGTGAAGCGCTCGTCCTCGAATTCGATGGGCACGTCCGTCTGGGGGCGCAGGCGCCCGACGAACGCCATCGTCGCGTTGGCCTGGTCGCCGCGCGTGCCGTCGGGCATCAGCGGCAGGCCAACGAGCAGCAGTTCGGCTTCCTGCTCCGCGATCACCTGCAGGAGCCGCGCGGTGCCCTCCTTCGCGCCGATCCGCTCGATCGTCTCCAGCGGGCGCGCGAGGGTGCCCGAGGGATCGCACACGGCCACGCCGGTGCGGGCCGAGCCGTAGTCGAGTGCCACAACCTTCATCGCCCGCACCCTAGCCGCTGGCGTCATGCGCGGGAGGCGCGGAAACGCGCGGAAACGTGACGGACTCAGCCCGGCAGCTGCTCAGCGAGCGCCGCGAGGCCCGCCTCGAGCGCCGCGGGGATGCCGCTGGCGTCCTTGCCGCCGGCACGCGCCAGATTGGGCTTGCCGCCGCCGCCGCCGCCAACGAGCGGCGCCGCGACCTTCATCACTGCACCCGCGTCGGCACCCGCAGCCACGGCCTCGGGCGTCGCAGCACAGATCAGCGCGACCTTGCCGGCACTCTCGCCGATCAGCAGCACCACGCTCGGACCGAGCGCGCCGCGCAGATGATCGGCCAGCTCGAGCAGCGCGTCGGGGGCGATCTCACCCACGCCCGCAGCGACCAGCTTGATGCCACCGCGCTCCTGCGCCTGCTTGGCGAGGTCGTCGACGGCCGCGCCGCCGGCAGACCCGCCGCCGGCCTTCAACTGCTTCTCGAGCTCGCGCACCTTGGCCTGCAGATCACGCACGGCCTCCGGCAGGCGCTCCGGGCCCACCTTGAGCGCCTTCGACGCCTCGTCGGCCGCCCGCTCGCGCTGGCGCAGCAGGTCGATCGCGACGCCGCTGGTGACGGCCTCGATGCGCCGCACGCCCTGGCCGACGCTCGACTCCGACACGATGCGCATCGGTCCGATCTCGGCCGTCGTGGCGACGTGCGTGCCGCCGCACAGCTCGCGCGAGAAGTTCTCGATCTCCACGACGCGCACCACATCGCCGTACTTCTCGCCGAACAGCATCATCGCGCCGAGCTCGCGCGCCTCGCCCTGCGAGGTCTCGAACGTGAACACGCGATGCCCTTCGATCACGACGCGGTTGACGATGTCCTCGACGCGCGCCAGCTCCTCCGGCGTCATCGGGGTCTCGTGCGAGAAGTCGAAGCGCAGCTTGTCGGGGCGCACCGAGGAGCCCTTCTGGCGGACGTGATCGCCGAGCACCTCCTGCAGCGCGCGGTGCAGCACGTGCGTGCCGGTGTGGTTGGCCTGCGTCGGGCGGCGGGTCGTCGTGTCGACGATCGCGCGCACCTCCTGGTTGTCCATCAGCTCGCCGTGCTCCATGACGACGATCAGCGTCTGGTCCTTGTCGAAGCGGATCACGTCGACGATTGCGGCACGGCCCGTGTCGGACTCGATGTGACCGGCGTCGGAGACCTGGCCGCCACCCTCGGGATAGAACGGCGACTCGCGCAGCTTCACGGCGATGCGGCCATCACCGACGTCCGTGAGTGCGCCGATGCGCGTGCGGATGTCGTTCTGGTCGTAGCCGACGAACTCGGTCACGAACCCGGCCTCGCGTGCGAACGCGGCAACCTTGTCCATGTCGACGCCGCCGCCCTTGCCGGCGGCACTGCGGGCGCGCTGGCGCTGCGCCTCCATCAGCTCGGCGAAGCCGGCCTCATCGACAGAGAGATCCTGCTCGGCGACGAGCTCCTGTGTCAGCTCGAACGGGAACCCGTAGGTGTCGTGCAGCAGGAAGGCGTCGGCGGCGGGCAGTGCGGTGCCACCCTCGGCGCGCACGCGCGCGATGCGCTCCTCCAGCTGCGTCGTACCGGTCTCGAGGGTACGCAGGAAGCGCTCCTCCTCACCGCTGAGGATGCGGACGACGTCGTCGCGGTTCTGGACGAGCTCGGGGTAGACGTCGCCGAGCTGCGCGATCACGAGATCGGCGAGGCGCTCGAGGAACGTGCCCTGGATGCCGAGGCGATGCCCGTGCGAGACGGCGCGGCGAATGACGCGACGCAGGATGTAGCCGCGCGATTCGTTGGCGGGCAGCACGCCGTCGGCGGCGAGGAACGTCATCGCGCGGCCGTGGTCGGCCAGCACGCGCAGCGCCTTCGTGTGGATGCCGCCGGACTCGTAGGACGTGCCGGTCCAATCCTCGATGGCGGCGATGATCGCCTTGAAGCCGTCGGTCTCGTAGACCGAGTGCACGCCCTGCTGCAGCGCGGCGACGCGCTCGACGCCGGCACCCGTGTCGACGCCGGTCTTGGGCAGCGGCGAGAGGGAGCCGTCCTCCGCCTGGTCGTACTGCATGAACACGAGGTTCCAGAACTCGAGGAAGCGATCGCAGTCGCAGCCGGGCTTGCAGCCATCGGGGCCGGCGGGGCGGCCACAGCCGTGCTCGGGCCCGCGGTCGTAGTAGAGCTCGCTGCACGGGCCGCACGGTCCGGTCGGACCGGCCTGCCAGAAGTTGTCCTTGCGGCCGAGGCCGACGATGCGCTCGGCGGGCACGCCCTGGGCGAGCCACAGCTCGCGCGCCTCGTCGTCACCGGGCACCTGGTCGTCGCCGGCGAAGACCGTGATCCACACCTTGTCGGTGTCCATCTGCCACGCGCCGCTGACGAGTGTCCACGCGAACTCGATGGCGCCGGCCTTGAAGTAGTCGCCGAACGAGAAGTTGCCCATCATCTCGAAGAAGGTGAGATGGCGCGCGGTCTTGCCGACCTCGTCGATGTCCGTCGTGCGGAAGCACTTCTGCACGCTCGTCAGGCGCGAGCCCGGCGGCGTGTCGAGGCCGAGGAAGAACGGCTTGAACGGCTGCATGCCTGCGGTCGTCAGCAGGACGGACGGATCGAGCGACGCGGGCACGAGGCTCGCCGAGGGCATGACGAGATGCCCGTTCTGCTCGAAGTGGTTCCGATAGGCGGCGCGGATTTCGTGAGCCAGCATTGCCCCGGCAGGGTACGCGATTGCGCGCCGGCGAACCGTCAGCCGGCGACGACGCCGGCGGCCACGATGCAGTCGCCGTCGTAGAGCGCGGCGACCTGGCCGGGTGCGACCTGGAAGGCGTCGCGGTCGAGCAGCAGGGTCGCCGTGCCATCGGCGTGTGCTTCGAACGCTGCGGGGATCGGCTCGGCGCGTACGCGGAAGCTCGCACCGACGCGGTCGCAGGGCACGCGCAGCCGCACGTCGCGCAGCTCGACCTCACGACGACCCAGGCGCTCGAGCGTGGCGACCACGACCGTGTTGGAAGGCGCATCGACCTTGAGCACGTGCAGGGCGTCGGTGCCGCGCGACACGCCGAGCCCGCGGCGCTGGCCGGGCGTGAAGGCCACGGCGCCGTGGTGCGTGCCGAGCTCCACGCCCTCCTCGTCGACGATCGGGCCGGGCACCAGCTCGACGCCTTGGCGCTCGAGGAACGGCGCCAGCTCGCCGCCGCCGAGGAAGCACACCTCCTGGCTCTCCGGCACCTTCGCTGCGGCGAGGCCTTTGGTCTCGGCCTCGGCGACCACGTCGCGCTTGACGCGCTCGCCGAGCGGAAGCCGCACGCGGGTGAGAATCGCGGGGTCGACCAGTGCGAGCATGGCCGACTGGTCCTTATCGAGATCGGTGCCGCGCGCCACGAGCAACGTACCGTCGCGCTCGACGAGCCGCGC
>CAINDT010000063.1 GCA_903847495.1 uncultured Actinomycetes bacterium | reverse complement strand
GCTACCCGCATCCGCACGCTCAAGCTCGGCGATGGCGACTGGCTCCCGGCCTACGGCGGCGAGGTCGTCCTCAAGGATGGCGCGCCAATCAGCCGCCTGCGCTCGGTCGCCTACGGCTACACCGTCGGCGCCATGCTCGCCTTCGCCTACTTGCCGAAGGAGCTCGCCGAAGGCGACACGGTCGAGATCGAGACGCTCGACGGAATCGTCACCGCGACGATCGCTGCCGACCGCCTGGTCGATCCGACGGGCGAAAAAATGCGCTGACCGGGCGCAACTGCTGCACG
Organism: uncultured Actinomycetes bacterium; assembly: GCA_903847495.1. Classification (GTDB taxonomy): domain Bacteria; phylum Actinomycetota; class Thermoleophilia; order Gaiellales; family F1-60-MAGs149; genus F1-60-MAGs149. The sequence continues at coordinate 3,254 of CAINDT010000063.1, read as the reverse complement.
GGGTCAGGCCCCATCAAGAAGCTGGTCGGCTCAGGCGTGCTTGGCGTCGTGGCGCGCCTTGAGGCGGTGGATCGCGATCGGGACGATGCTGACCACGACGATCAGGAGGATGGCGATCTCGAGGTTGTTCTTGATCACCGGCACGTTGCCGATCAGGTACCCGAGGAGCGTCAGGCCGACGGCCCACAGCAGCGCGCCGATCGCGCTGTAGAGGGCGTAGCGCTTGAAATCCATCCGGCTGGCACCCGCGAGCACCGTGATGAACGTCCGGACGATGGCGATGAAACGGCCGATCACGATGGCGGCGGCGCCGTAGCGGTTGAAGAACTCCTCGGTGTGATCGATGTACTTCTTCTTGAAGATCCGGGAGTCCTCGCGTCTGAACAGCGCCGGGCCTGTGTGGTACCCCACGGCATAGCCCACGAGGTTTCCTGCCAATGCGGCGACGAAGAGGATCGCGCAGACGAGGACGATCGGCATGTCGATCGCGCCGTTGCCGACGAACAGGCCGACGACGAAGAGCAGCGAGTCGCCCGGCAGGAAGAATCCGAACAGCAGGCCGCACTCGGCGAAGATGATCGCCGCTGCGACCCAGATGGCGATCGGACCAGCCGACTCGAGCAGGTTCTCCGGATTCAGCCAGGAGATCGGGCTCGCGAACAGGGGCGCGATGAACGACGCGGACGACACGCACGCAGTGTACGTGACGAATCCCTGTTGCTAGATCTCCGCGAGTCCCTGCGTGTCGACGTTCTCGAGCCAGCGTCGGAAGGCGATCGAGGAGAGATCCGGCACCTTGATGTGCAACTCCTCCTTCAGCGACGCCGGGATCTCCTCGGGGCGGATGCTCTCCACGACGACACGATCCTGTTCGAGGATGTGCAGGTAGTCGCTGACGAAATTCGGGTTCGTCTCGACGAAGTTGCGGAACACGATGCGAAACACGCGCGTGCGCTTCGCCTCCGTCGGGGAGGCGATCACCATCACGCTGATGATGTCGTCGCTGCCCTCGGTGGTCACGTGCAGGTGCATCGTGAACGGGTAGACGTGCGTGTAGGTGTACGTGATGATCGCGTTCTGCGTCTGGTCGACGCTGCGCCAGAACGCGTTCGGCACGACGAACCACTGGCCCCAGTCCTCGGCGTGCAGGTCGTACGGCTCCTGCTCCGGATGGTCGGGATCGCCGAGCAGGTTGGGGTGCACGAAGGGGAAGTGCGAAACGTCCATCGAGTTCTCGGTGGACCGCCCGGCGCTCGTGTTCCAGTCGAGAATGCTGAACAGCTCGCTGGTGTAGTCCGGATCCGTGTCGAGGTCGAGCGGGATGTGCGGAATGTCCTGGATCGGCTCCTCAAGCGCCACCCACACCACGCCGTACTTCTCGGCCACGCGGTACGGGATCGCGCGAGCCGCCGCCGGAATCGGCTTGTCGGGCTGCGCGGGGATCTTCACGCACGCGCCGGTGGCGTCGTACTCCCAGCCGTGGTACGGGCACACGATGCAGCCGTTCCGCACCTCGCCGAGCGAGAGCGCGGCGCCGCGGTGGATGCAGAGGTCCTTGAAGACGCTGATGCCCGCGTCGGTGCGGAAGGCGACGAGGTTCTGATCGAGCAGTGTGAAGCGCTGCGGCTGCTCGCTTATCTCCTCGATGGAGGCGATCGGGTGCCAAAACTGCGAGAGGCGCTTGGGCTTCGAAGCGGGGGACATGCGACGAGAGTAGTCGGAGTGCGGTGCGTGTGCGAGTGGTCCGTGTGCGGTTGCGCTCGCCGTATGACCACGACTGGCGTATCCGCATCACTCGCTTGCCGCATGGCGTGGCTACGCTGGAAGGGATGAAAATCGGATTATCTGATACCTTGATTGGCGTGCACGAAATCACCGCCACCGACGCGGCTCGCACCTTTCGCGAGTTGTTGGATCAGGTCGAACGCGACGGCGAGTCGTACCGCATCACGCGTCACGGCCGGATCGTTGCGGAGCTGCACCCGGCGCGTCGTGGATCGCTGAGTGAGCTCGCAGACTTTGCCCGGGCCAATCGCTCAGCGCACCCGGGAGCGGACGAGGACTGGGCAGCAGATATCGCCTGGGTGCGCGACCAGTCAGCGTCGCTCGACGACCCCTGGAACCAATGAGGGGGCTCCTACTCGACACCAGCGTGCTCATCGAGATAGAGCGCGGCGGTTTCGATCTCGGTGACGTCGAGGACGCGGGGGACGTCGGTGTTGCGGCGATTACGGTCACCGAACTCCTTCTCGGTGCGCGCCTCGCGAGCGGTGCGACCGCCGAGCGCCGTCAGCGCTTCGCAGAGCACGTCGTCGAGACGTGCGCCGTCGTTCAGTACGACGCTGTGACGGCTCCACACCATGCCGCCCTGCTCGAGTACTGCCGACGCACCGGCACCATGCGCGGCGCCCACGACTTGATCATCGCCGCAACGGCGCGGGCCACAGGCCGCACCATTGTCACGATCGACCGAAGCGGCTTCCTCGATCTCCCGAACGTGCGCGTCCGCTAGGAGCGGCCGTACTCGAGCACGTGATCGAGCCACGCGTCGATCAGCGTGCGGGCGTGGGGGAGCATCCGATCAGCGTGCCCGCGCACCCCGCCGAGCAACGCATCGAGCCCACCCGGGCCGAGCACATCCTCCGCTGCCGTCTTGTAGGCGGGCACGCGCGACCACTCGTCGGCGAGCGCCGCATCGACCTCGAGATGGAACTGCACGCCGTAGGCAACCTCGCCGAAGCGGAAGCCCTGGTTCGGATACGCCGGGCTGGAGAACAGCGAGACCGCGCCATCGGGTAGGTCGAAGGTATCGCCGTGCCACTGCAGGGTCTTGAAGCGCTCCGGCAGGATCGACGCGACGGGATCAGAGCCGCCGTCCTCGGTGCGCATGACGTCGAGGATGCCGACCTCGGGTGCGGCACCCGGGTAGACGCGCGCGCCGAGGGCGGCTGCCAGCAACTGGACACCGAGGCACGCGCCGAAGTACGGCAGGCCGGCGCGCACGGCGTCGCCGATCAGCTGCTTCTCAGCGACCAGCCACGGGTAGGCGTCGTCCTCGTACGCGCCCATCGGTCCGCCCATCGCCACGATCGCGCCGAAGTCGCGCCAGTCGGGCAGCGGTTCGCCCTCGTCGACCTCGACCGTGTGGAGGATGTGGCCGCGCGAGGTGAGCACCGTGCCGTACTCGGCGGGCGGCTCGCAGGCGATGTGCTGGAGAACGAGGATGTCCATACGGCGATTCTAGTGCCGGTCGG
>CAINDT010000062.1 GCA_903847495.1 uncultured Actinomycetes bacterium | reverse complement strand
CTTGATGACATTCGATGAGAAGAACAGAATGTCGACAACACCGAGCGGTACATAGACGAGCGCCACGACCAGCGGCGACCAACGCCAGACCACGCGGGCGACGATCGCGGCGAGGATCGTGGTGCAGATCAAGGTGCCGGTAACCGTCAGGCCGTACGCCACGACGAGACGGGACGAGGACTGGAAGATCAGCACCGTCGCCGCCACACCGATGAACATGATCAGCGTGATCACGGGGACGTTGATCTGCCCGCGGATCGTCTTCGAGGTATGGACGATCGGCAGGCGCGGCAGGAGTCCCATCTGCATCGCCTGCTGGGCCAGCGAGTACATGCCCGAGATAACCGCCTGCGAGGCGATCACCGTCGCCGCGGTGGCGAGCACGACCATCGGCAGCATCAGCCCATCGGGAACCAGCGCGTAGAAGGGGTTGTCGATCTTGCGCGGATCATCCAGGACGAGCGCGCCCTGCCCGAGGTAGCAGAGCACGAGCGCTGGGAAGACGATCACCGACCACGAGATCGCGATGGGTGGACGCCCGAAGTGCCCCATGTCGGCGTACAGCGCCTCGACGCCGGTGATCGCGAGCGTGACCGCGCCAAGCGCGAGGAACGCCATCACCGGCTCGCGCAGCGCGAGTTCAACTGCATAGGTAGGACTGATCGCCCACAACACGCCGGGGTACTGCACGATCTGCACGATGCCGAGGGCCGCGATGACGGCGAACCAGAGCAACATGATCGGCCCGAACACGCGCCCGATGCTCCCGGTGCCCCAGCGCTGCATCAGGAAGAGGAGCGTCAGGATGACCAGCGCGAACTCGGTCTCGTGTTCCTCGAAGCCGCTGTTGATGAGCGATGCTCCCTCGATCGCCGACAGCACCGACACGCTCGGCGTGAGCACCGCGTCGGCGGCAAAGAGCGCGATTGCCAGCATGCTGAGGCCGATCACGAGCGCCCGTTGCCGTCCCTTTACGAGATGCTCGACCAGGGCGCCCAGCGCCAGCGTGCCGCCCTCGCCGTCGTTTGATGCCCGCATCACGACGATCACGTACTTGATCGTGACCACGATGATGAGCGCCCAGACGAACAGCGAGAGCGCACCGAACACGGATGGCTCATCGACGGTGAGGCCGATATCAGGGCCGAACGCGGCCTGGAAGGCGTAGAGCGGGCTCGTGCCGATGTCGCCGTAAATGACGCCAAGCGCGGCGAGAACGAGCAGCGCGACCGCGCCGCGGCGTTTCGTACCCGGGTGGCCGTTGTCGTGTGGCATTGCGACCGTAGTCTAGAACGACGTTGCTGTATTCAGCGGCAGGGCGTCAGATCTCGACGCGCGCGCCCATCGTGACCGTGTGGTCCGGGGGCACGTGGAAGAAGTCCGTCGAGACCTGCGCGTGGCGATGCAGCAGTGCGAAGACGCGACGCGGGAAGCCGATAAATCCGCGCGACGTCACGGCGACCGTGTCGCGGCCGACGAAATAGGAGGTGGTCTCCGGATCAATGTGCTTGCCGATCACACTCGCCTCGAGTGCCTCCGGCACGTTCGGCGACTCCGCAAAGCCGAAGCGCAGGAACACGCGCCAGAGGCCGGGGCTGATCTCGATCGCCTCGGAGCGCTCAGCGTCGGTGGCGTACGGCGTGTCGAGCGTCTGCACCGTCAGCAGGACCGTCAGCTCGTGGATCCGGCCGAAGTTACGGATCGTGGCAAGCAACGGGCGCGGGACATGGGTCGGCGAGGCGACCAGGAAGACACCGGCGCCCTCCGTCCGCTTGTACTTGCCGGCGGCGACCTTGTCAGTGAAGTCCTCGGCCGGCACGGCTTCGCCGGAGAGCGCGCGAAGCATCGCCAGGCGCCCGGTCGACCACGAGGAGATGATGATGAACAGGATTGTTGCCAGCACCAGCGAGAACCAGGCGCCATGGGGGATCTTCGACATGTTGGCGGTGAAGAACGCAACATCGACGATGCCGAGCGGTCCGAAGATCAGCACGATGCGCCACTTCGGCCAACGCCAGAGGTGGAACGCCACGAGCACCGCAAGAATCGTGGTGCAGACGAGCGTCCCG
>CAINDT010000061.1 GCA_903847495.1 uncultured Actinomycetes bacterium | reverse complement strand
CTCGCTGGACGTGCTCGCCAGTGCGCTTGCTGGCAGCGGCGTCGGCGTGTTCGGCCAGAACGGCCACGAGGATGCGAACGGTGCGCACACCGGCGAGATCTCGATGGAGATGCTCGTCGATGCGGGCGCGAGCGGCGTCCTCTTGGGGCACTCGGAGCGCCGCGCCGACAACAACGAGACCGATCAGGCGCTCGCTCGCAAGGTGCCCGCCGCGTTGGCCGCGGGGCTCACACCCGTGCTTTGCATCGGCGAGTCCGAGTTCGAGCGCGACTCGGGGACGACCAAGGCGGTGCTTGATCGCCAGGTCCTCGAGGGGCTCTCTGGCGTTGCGACCGGCGACTTCCCCAAGGTCGTCGTCGCCTACGAGCCCATCTGGGCGATTGGCACCGGCAAGTCGGCCACGCCGGAGATCGCGCAGGAGGCTCACGGCTGGATCCGCGATCAACTGCGTGAGCTCTGCCAGGACGCCGCCGATCAGATCCGCATTCTCTACGGCGGTTCCGTCAAGCCCGAGAACGCCGCCGAGCTGCTGTCGCAGCCCGATATCGATGGCGCGCTCGTCGGTGGTGCAGCCCTCGAGCCCGACAGCCTGCTGGCCATCGCGGCCGCTGCAGCCTCGTGACGCAACCTGTCGTCCTGCTGATTCTGGACGGCTGGGGTCTGGCCCCGCCGGGGCCTGGAAACGCTGTCGAACTCGCCGATACGCCGGTCTTCGATGCTCTGTGGGCGACCAACCCCCATGGCGAACTCATCGCGTCTGGGCGTGACGTTGGTCTGCCGCTGGGCCAGATGGGCAACTCCGAAGTGGGTCACCTCGCGATCGGCGCCGGCCGTATCGTCGCTCAGGACCTCGTGCGGATTGGCGATGCCTCCGAGCAGGACTTCGCAGACACGCCCGCTCTGATCGATGCCTGCCAGCGCGCTCGCGACGGCTCCGGGACGCTGCACATCGTCGGGCTCGTCTCTGACGGTGGCGTGCACAGCCACGTCGACCATCTGCGCGGCCTGGTCCGTCTCGCCGCTGCCCAAGGAGTGCAGCACGTGGCAGTGCATGCACTGACCGACGGGCGCGACGTCTCGCCCGAGCAGGCGCGCACGCTACTGCCGCAGCTCGCCGCGGAGTGGGAGGGCGGCCCCGCGCGGATCGTCGACGTGTGCGGCCGCATCCACGCGATGGATCGTGACTCTCGCTGGGAGCGGGTCGAGCGTGCGTGGCGTCTGCTGGTGGAGGGTGCCGGAGCGCAGGCACCGGATGTCGCCGCGGCGATCGAAGCCTCGCATGCCGCCGGCATCACCGATGAGTTCATCGAGCCCGTCGTGATCGGAGATGGTCGTGGGCGGATCGAAGCCGGCGACGAGGTGATCTTCCTCAATTTCCGGCCCGACCGCGCGCGCGAGCTTTGCCAGGCGCTCGCGGATCCTGCGTTCGATCACTTCGATCGCGGAACGCATGGGGTCGCCCGTCTGACGGCGATGACCGCGTACTGGGATGGGCAGCCGGGCACCATCGCCTTCCCCGAGGATCGACCGGGCAACGTCCTGGCCGACGCCCTCGAGCGCGCCGACGTCGCCCAGCTGCACGTCGCCGAAACCGAGAAGTACCCGCACGTGACGTACTTCTTCAACGGCGGCCGTGAGGCGGAGCACACAGGCGAGGCTCGCGTCCTGATCCCCTCGCCGCGCGATGTCGAGACCTACGACCTGCGCCCCGAGATGAGCGCCGCCGGCGTCGCCGAGGCAGCCATCGATGGCATTCGCAGCGGCGAGTACGGCTTCGTCATCGTCAACTTCGCGAACCCCGACATGGTCGGCCATACGGGCGACATCCCAGCAGTGGTTCGCGCGGTCGAGGAAGTTGATCGACGACTCGGCGACGTGATCACCGCGGTGCGTGACGTCGACGGCATCGCGCTCGTCACCGCCGACCACGGCAACGCCGAGCAGATGATCGACGCCGGTGGCGAGCCGCACACGGCGCATACGACCAACCCCGTCCCGCTGATCCTCGTCGGCTCAGAGGTGCCGCTGCGTCCGCACGGGCGATTGGCAGATCTCGCACCGACCGTACTGACCCTGCTCGGCGTGCCGATCCCGACAGAGATGTCGGGCGACACGCTCGTCGGCTAGCGCTACATCCCGAACAGGAGGCGATCGCCGAACTGCGGTGGCAGGCCGGCATCGACGATCTCCTTGGCCGTAGCCGCAGCGTCATAGGCAACCCGACGGAACTCGACGCGAACCGGCTCGCCCTCGTCGATGTCGAGCACGAGGTACGACGCACGACTGTCGCCGTCTCGTGGCTGCCCCACGGAGCCGGGGTTGGCCAGCAGACGGACATCCTCGGCGAGGTGCTCCTCGCGTCCCGCAGGCGCGTGACCGCCCGTGACGCGGTCGCCGACGCTGCGGGCCGACATGGGCACGTGGGTGTGCCCGACGAGGACGACCTTCGCCTCGGGGGCATTGGCGAGGGCGATGGCCGCGCCAGGTCCGTCGATGACGTACTCCCAGATCGGGTCGCGAGGCGAGGCGTGCGCGAGCGCCACGCGTTCCAGCTCGCGCTGCGGCTCGAGCGTGTCGAGCCACGCCTCCTGCTCGGGGCCGAGCACCTCGCGTGTCCATCGTGCCGCGCGCCCAGCATCGCCGCCGAAGCGCTCGACGTTGACTTTGCCCAGAACCGCAAGATCGTGGTTGCCGGCCAACACCACGGTCGCGCGTTCGCGCACGCGATCGACGCATTCGTTGGGCCGTGCGCCGTATCCGACGATGTCGCCGAGGCACCACAGCTCGTCGAACCGATCCCCCTCGGCCTCGAGCACGGCGTCAAGGGCGTGCAGATTGCCGTGCACATCGGAGATGACGAGGGCGCGCATACACGATGGAGGATAGGCGAGAGGGTGGCGCGTCCCGCCGCGACTAGACTGCGTCCATGGATCCCAACGAGCAGCCTGACCGCCAACTGAACATCCACTTCACGCCGGAGGAGATGGCCGGGCACTACGCGAACTTCGCCAACGTCTCGCACTCCGACTACGAGTTCACGATCACGTTCGCGCGCGTCGATCACGAGTTCGACGGTCCGGAGATCCCGGGCGTGGTGGTGAGTCGCATCAACCTGTCGCCGCAGTTCATGGGCGAGCTCTTGGACGCGATGCAGGACAACTGGGACAAGTTCACCGCCCGCGAGAGCATCCGCGACCTGCCCGAGGTCGACGCGGATCATCCCGAGGCCTAGTCTCGCTCCGGCTCGTCGTCGTCGGTCGACCGCGCGGCCCGCTGGCTGATGCCGCGGCGGAATACGAGGCCCGTGCGGCGAAGCTGGCGAAGTTCGACGTGGTCGAGGTCAAAGACGAACCGCTCGATCGCGGCACCGCGGCCGAGGTGCGCCAGCGCGAGGGCGAGCGGATTCTCGCCGCTGCGGATGGGTATCGCCTGATCGCGTTTGATCTGGCTGGACGCTCACTGGCGTCGACGGAACTCGCGGTGCGGGTGCAGCAGTGGGAGGAGCTCGCCCCGCAACGCACCGCATTCGTGATCGGCGGGGCAGAGGGGTTGGCACCGCCGGTGTTGGAGCGCGCCGAGTTGACGCTGTCCCTGGGGGCGATGACGCTCCCGCACCAGCTGGCGCGCGTCGTGGCCGCCGAGCAGCTGTACCGCGCGCTGACGATCAACCGCGGCCTGCCCTATCACCGCTGACGGCACCGCCGCCGCGACGCATCGGCTTTGCCACGATGCGCGTGTGTCCGATCCGATCAGCAGCCTGCATGCGGCGATCAGCGCAGCCGTCGCCGCGCTGACGGGCGGCGAGGTTCCGGAACTGGCCCTCGAGCGACCGGCCAACGCCGACCACGGGGACTACGCGACCAGCGTCGCCATGCGTCTCGCTCCCGTGCTGTCGCGGAAGCCGCGTGAGATCGCCGAGGAGCTCGCGACCGCCATCGGCACCATCCCCGGCGTCGCCTCGGTCGAGATCGCCGGACCCGGCTTCATCAACATCCGCCTCGGTGAGCAGTGGTACCGCGACGCGCTCAGCGACATGCTGGCCGCCGGTGGCGACTTCGGGCGACGCGCGTTCGCTCCGGGCGTGGAGACGCTGGTCGAGTTCGTCTCGTCAAATCCCACCGGCAACCTCACGATCGGCTCGGCGCGCAACGCCGCGTACGGCGACAGCGTCGCGCGCCTGCTCGAGTTCACGGGCGAGAAGGTGACGCGTGAGTACTACATCAACGACGCCGGCAACCAGGTGGCCCTGTTCGGCCAGTCCGTGCAGGCACGCCGTCTCGGCCAGGACATTCCCGAGGGCGGCTACCCCGGCGATGAGGTGCAGGCGATCGCGGCGGAGCTCGACCTGGCCGACGACGCCCCGCTCGCCGACTGGGTCGCCGAGGGAGTCGCCCTGATGGTCGAGCGGATCCGCGAGAGCCTCGCCAGCATGCGCGTGGAGTTCGATCTGTGGACCAGCGAGAAGGGGCTGCACGAGAGCGGTGCCGTGCTCGCGGCGATCGAGCGTGCCCGCGCACAGGGACGCATCTACGAGCAGGATGGCGCGACCTGGCTGCGCACCACGGACTTCGGCGACGACAAGGACCGCGTGCTGCTCAAGGCCGATGGCGAGCACACGTACTTCGCGTCCGATCTCGCGTACGTGGATCTCAAGTTCCAGCGAGGCGCGACGCACGCGATCTACGTGCTCGGAGCCGACCATCATGGCTACATCCAGCGTCTCAAGGCCGGTGCCCAGTGTCTCGGCTACGACCCCGAGCACGTCGAGTGCCT
>CAINDT010000060.1 GCA_903847495.1 uncultured Actinomycetes bacterium | reverse complement strand
ATGCCTGGCTCGCCCGCGGGCGCCCTGACCTCGCGACGACAGATTCCCCACCCGCCCTGCTGCTCTCGACGCGCGGCAAGCGTCTGGAAACGTCCGGCGTGCGCCGCGCACTGAACCGGCGACTGCAGGCCGTTGGCCTCGAGGGGCACGGCCCGCACGCACTGCGCCATGCCTACGCCACCCACATGCTGGAAGGAGGCGGCGATCTCCGGGCAATCCAGGAGTTGCTCGGCCATGCCTCGCTCGCCACGACCGAGGTCTACACCCATCTCGGCCTGCCCCACCTACGGCGCGCCCACGCGCAGGCGCACCCGCGCGGCGACGGTCACTCCGACGCCTGACGCCCGCACAGCCGTATCATTCCGCCGCGATGTCTACGACTCACGACCGCCTGACGAGCACCGACCGCCTCCTGGCCTGCGCTATCTGCGAGCGCACCATTCTGCTCGGTGAGGAGCCGCTGCGCTTCAGCCATCAGGCGCGCTCCCGCACCGTCTGCCGGCTGTGCGCTTCGGAGGCGCGAGCGGACGGCTGGGTCGAAGAGGGCCGACCGGCACCGCCGCCCGTCGCCGCCCACCGCGAGAGCGTTCTGGAACGCCTGCGTCGACGCAAGGCGACACCGGAGATCGACCCCAACGATCCGATCCGCGCGCCGCATGGCCTGGGTACGGCAGACGATTTGGCGCGCGCCACGACGATGCTGATCAGCGTCGAGACGTTCAATGCGAGCCCGTATCGCGGGACCGTCTCCGGCATCTCCAAGAGCCTCGGCAAGGCACGGGTCAGCGTGGTCGCCTTTGGTGGCCGGCGGCCCGGTGCAGCGATCACGATCGTCTGGGATCTCTCCTGGTACCGCTACCTCGTCGAGCCCGGCGGCGTCCCGGCGGTGCGCCTGGATGAGCGCGGCGACTCGCTCGCCGAACTGGCACCCCGCTGGCGCGACTGGAACGCGATCACGCTCGAGGACGGCTCGATCAGGCTCGACATCCGTCCGCCCGCTCGGCCAAGCGCCTAACCGACGCGATAAGCGGGATACAGCTGCCGCACGCTCGGCCGCTGCCACTCCCGTGCAGACCCTGCCCCTCACCTTCGCCGCTCTGCCCGCCGTCGCGTTCGCCGTAGATGATGCGCTGATCGTGACCGAGCTGACCGGCGGCACCACGCTCGCCGGGTCGGTCGACCTCAGCGAGGGCCTCGACCTGGGCGCCCGTCATGCTCAGCTCGCGCCTGCTCTGCGTGAAGCCATCGGCGGCCGCACGGTGCGGCGCCGCGTGGTGCTCGACGGAGCGCCGCTGCTGCTCGACGCCCGCCCGCACGAGGGCGGCGCCCTGGTGGTGCTGCTCGCCCTCGACCGCGATAACGAGGCACCGGTGGCGCTCACCGAGCGACAGCTGGAGATTCTCCACCTGCTCTGCCTCGGCCTCCCCTCGCGCGAAATCGGCCGCCGGCTCTGGATTGCGGAGACGACCGTCGAGAACCATCTGCGCGGCATCTACCGCCGGCTCCGCTGCACCACACGCTCCGAGGCGGTCAGCCGCGCCTTCCGTCTCGGCCTCGTCGACGCCGCGATCCTCGACGCGGTCGACCAAACGGCGTAGCGCACCGGTACACTCGCCGCATGGCGACGACCGAGACCACCGGAACCACCACCACCTCCGCTGCAGAGGATGCGCGCTATCGCGCGACGAGCTTCTGGCACGACTCCGCGCCCGGAGCGCTCACACAGCGCGCACCGCTCCCCGGTGACACCCAAGCGGACATCGCAATCGTCGGCGCGGGTTTTACCGGCCTCTGGACCGCGTACTACCTGACCGAGCTCGATCCATCGCTGCGCATCGTCATCATCGAGCGTGACATCGCCGGATTCGGCGCGTCGGGTCGCAACGGCGGCTGGTGCTACGGCGGCCTTCCCGGCAGCCGTGCGCGCTTCGTCAAGGACCACGGCCACGACGCCGTCATGCGCTACGAGCGAACCTGCTTCGAGACCGTCGATGTGATCGGCGCGGCGCTCGAGAAGGAGGGTATCGACGCCCACTTTCACAAGGGCGGCTGGTCCACGCTGGCCATGACCCAGGTCGGCCTGCAGCATGCGCAGCATGCCGTGGAGGCGCACCATGCCTTCGGCCACACCGATGCGGACTACCGTCTGCTCTCCGCCGAGGAGACCCGCCAGCGCACGGCCGTCCCCGGCGCCCTCGGCACCGTCTTCTGCCCCCACGCCGCGCGCATCCACCCCGCCCGGCTGGCGCGGGGTCTTGCCGACGTCGTTGAGCGCCGTGGCGTCGGTATCTACGAGGGAACCACCGTCACCCGTATCGAGCAGGGGCGCGTCCTCACCGACCGCGGCACCGTCCACGCCGAGATCGTGATTCGCGCCACGGAGGGCTTCACGCCCGAACTGAAGGGGGAGAAGCGCCGGCTGATGCCCTTCGCGTCCTGCATGGTCGCCACCGAGCCGCTGCCCCAATCGGTCTGGGACGAGATCGGCTGGGATGGTCGCGAGGTCCTGTCCGACGGCCGGCGCCTGTTCATCTACTCGCAGCGGACCGCCGACGATCGCATCGCGCTCGGCGGGCGCGGGCACCCGTACATCTTCGGCAGCCGCCTCGAGACGCGCTTCCACGACCTACCCGTGCATGAGCGCCTGCAGGGCGTGATCGCCAAGCTCTTCCCCGCCGCTGCCGACGCGAGGATCACCCACACCTGGGGCGGCGTGCTCGGCATCCCACGCGACTTCCAGTCGTCCGTCGGCCTCGACCGACGCACGGGCATCGGGTGGGCCGGCGGCTACGTCGGCGACGGCGTCGCCGTCACCAACCTCGCCGGCCGCACGCTCGCCGACTTGATTCTGCAGCGCGACACCGACATCACGACGCTGCCGTGGGTTAACCACCTCTCCCGCAAGTGGGAGCCGGAGCCGGCCCGCTGGATCGCCGCGAACGGCTCGTTGAAGCTCCTCCGCATCGCCGAGGCGCAGGAGGAGACGGGCACCAAGACGTCCCGCGCCGGCACGTTCGTCGACTGGCTGACCGGGCACTGAGGTTCTGGTTCGGAATGGGGTCAGACCCCATTCCGAACCGGAGCCTCAGACGCCGTTGACCCAGGTGCGCGTGACGAGTCGGCAGGAGCCTGCCAGCATGATCGCGGCGGCCAGATGCTCGTCGGCCACCCCGAGGATCTCGTCGTTATCGAGATCGAGCGCGATCAGGTCGGCGGGTGCGCCCACCGCGATGCGGGGCATCGGCAGACCGAGCGCGCGGGCGCCGGCGTCCCACGAGGCCTCGAGTAGGTAGCCGGCCGGGCCGGGATCGCCCTGCCGGACCAGCACGTTGCGCTGGCCGGCAGTGCGCCGCGCCATCGCCTCGAGCTCGCGCGCCTCGACGATCGGATCGAGGATCGTGTTCGAGTCGGAACCGAGCGAGACGGAGATGCCGCGTTCGAACATGCGTCTGACCGGTGCGTAGCCGTCACCGAGGTTGGCCTCGGTTGTCGGGCAGACGCAGACGCCGGCCTTGCGCTCGGCCAGCAGGTCGAGCTCGACGTCATCGCAGTGCGTGCCGTGAACGATCACGGTGCGGTGATCGAGGGCGCCGGCCTTGTCGATCACCTGGACGGGACGCAGGTCGTACCACTCGAGCGACTCGCGGATCTCGCGGGGCTGCTCATCGGCGTGGATATGCAGCGGCATACCGTGCTGGCGCGTGTAGTCGCTGATCGCGGCGAGCCACTCGGGCGAGACGGCCCGCATCGAGTGCGGCGCCGCGCCGACCGTGACGAGCGGGCGATCGTCTGCCCACACGCGCATCGCCTCGAGACGCTCGAGATAGGCCTCGACCGTCGGATCGCAGAAGCGGCGCTGGCCCGGCGTCGGCGGGATGTCCTTGCCACCGCGCTCGTACGCCACGAGCAGCATGACGATGCGCAGTCCCTCGGCCTCCGCTGCCTCGCAGACGGCCTCCGACAGCGCATTCGGGTTGTCGTAGTACGTGCCGTCCGGCTGATGGTGGACGTAGTGGAACTCGCCCACGCTGGTGGCGCCGCTGGCGCGCATCTGGCGGTAGCAGCGGCGCGCCACGTCGTGGATCTTCTCCGGCGTCATGCTGCCGGCCTGGGCGTACATCTCGTCGCGCCAGGTCCAGAAGTCATCGTCGGGATTGGCCGGGTCGATGCGCTCGACTGCCCCGCGCAGATCGCGCTGGAAGGCATGCGAGTGCGCGTTGACGAAGCCGGGCAGCAGTGCAGAGCGCGTGAGGCGCAGCGCGTCGGCTGGGGCCTCGAGGGCCGGGACGACGGCGCTGATCACACCATCCTCCACCTGCACGGCGAGGTCGCGACGGACGCCATCGGCGTCGAGCACGAGGTCGGGTAGAAGCCAGGTCATGTCGTGATCCCCGGGAGGTCGAGGCCACCGCTCTTGGCGGCCTGCTTGGCGATGTCGTAGCCGGCATGGGCATGGCGCATGACGCCCGTGCCGGGGTCATTCCAGAGGACGCGCTCCACGCGGAACGCCCCCTCCTCCGTACCGTCGGCGACAACCTGCGCACCCGAGTGGATCGAGCGGCCGATACCGACGCCGCCGCCGTGGTGCAGCGCCACCCAGGCGGCACCCGAGGCGACATTGAGCATGGCGTTGAGGACCGGCCAGTCGGCGATCGCGTCGGAGCCGTCCATCATCCCCTCCGTCTCGCGATACGGCGAGGCGACGGAGCCGGAATCGAGGTGATCACGGCCGATCACGAGCGGTGCGGAGACGTCGCCCGAGGCGACGAGCTCGTTGAACCGCAGCCCGGCACGATGACGGTCACCATGGCCGATCCAGCAGATCCGCGCCGGCAGGCCCTGGAAGGCGATCTTCTCCTGCGCACCATCAAGCCAGCGCTGCAGGCGCTCGTTGTCGGGGAACAACTCGCGCATCGCGTTGTCGGTGACGGCGATGTCGTTCGGATCGCCGGACAGCGCGGCCCAGCGGAACGGGCCGATACCGCGGCAGAACAGGGGTCGTACGTACGCCTCGACGAACCCGGGGTAGTCGAACGCGTTGGCGAGGCCGCCGTTGCGAGCCTCGGTGCGCAACGCGTTGCCGTAGTCGAACACCTCGGCGCCACGCGCCTTGAATTCGATCATCGCCTGCACGTGGCGGACGATCGACTGGCGCGCCAGGTCGATGTACTTATCGGGGTGCACCTCGCGCAGATCCTCGGCACCCTCGACGCTGAAGCCCACGGGGATGTACCCGACGAGCGGATCGTGCGCCGACGTCTGGTCGGTCACGATGTCGGGCAGGAAGTTGCGCTCGAGCAGCGCCGGCAGCACCTCGGCGGCATTGCCGAGCAGGCCGATCGAGACGGCCTCACCGTTGGCACGCGCCTCCTCGACGCGGGCGATCGCCTCGTCGATATCGTCGTAGCGCTCATCGCAGTAGCGCTCGCGGATGCGGCGGTCGATGTGGTCGGCATCGATCTCGACGCAGAGCGCCACGCCGCCGTTGAGCGTGACGGCCAACGGCTGCGCGCCACCCATGCCGCCGAGGCCAGCGGTCAGCACGATGCGACCCTTGAGCGAGCCGCCGAAGCGCTGCTCCGCAATCGCGGCGAACGTCTCGTACGTGCCCTGCACGATGCCCTGCGAGCCGATGTAGATCCACGAGCCGGCCGTCATCTGGCCGTACATCGTCAGCCCCATCGCCTCCAGTCGCCGAAACTCCTCCCACGTGCCCCACTCGGGCACGAGCAGCGAGTTCGCGAGCAGCACGCGCGGCGCCAAGCGGTGCGTCGGGAAGACTCCGACGACGCGGCCTGACTGCACCAGCATCGTCTCCTCATCCCCAAGGCGCTTGAGCGTCGCGACGATCTTGTGGAAATCCTCCCAGGAGCGCGCGGCCTTGCCGGTACCGCCGTAGACGACCAGCTTCTCCGGCGCCTCGGCGACATCGGGGTCGAGGTTGTTCATCAGCATGCGAAGGGCGGCCTCCTGCAGCCATCCCTTGCAGGTGAGCTCCGTGCCGCGCGGTGCGCGTACGACCGGGGGTGCTTCCGACATGCCGACTCCTTCAGGCGGTAGACGGGACAGACATCTGCCCGTATGAGAGCAGCCTACCGTGCGCATCCGAACGCGCGACAGATCGTCGCGTCCAAAAGCAGCCTCTGGCTATACTCCCGTTCCACGCGGATGTAGCTCAGTTGGCTAGAGCGTCGCCTTGCCATGGCGAAGGTCGTGGGTTCGAGCCCCATCATCCGCTCTCGCGAAAGCCCCGCTCCGGCGGGGCTTTCTCATTTCCGGACCTACCGCGGCGAGCGCTACGCGCCGAGCGCCTCGCGACCGTGCGGCACATCCCAGTCAATCGCTGGACCAGCGGGGATGATGCCCGTCGGATTCAGCTGCAGATGCGTCGTGTAGTAGTGGATCTTGATGTGATCGAGGCGCACGGTCTCGGCGATGTCGGGCTGCTGGTACAGATCGCGGAAGTACGGTCCGAGGTTCGGGTAGTCGCCGATGCGGCGGATGTTGGTCTTGAAGTGCCCCACGTAGACGGGGTCGAAGCGCGCGAGCGTCGTGAAGAGGCGCCAGTCGGCCTCGGTGATCGCCGATCCCATCAGGTAGCGCCGCGTGGCGAGGCGCTCATCGAGCTCGTCGAGCATGGCGAACAACTCGGCGACGGCCTCGTCGTAGGCCTCCTGCGTCGAGGCGAAGCCGCTGCGGTACACGCCGTTGTTGACCGCGTTGTAGATGCGCTCCTCGAGGACATCCATCTCCTCGATCAGGGCCTCGGGCCGGAGGTCCAGGCGTACGTCGGTGAACGCGTCGAAGGCCTTGTCGAGCATCCGCATCACGAGTGCCGACTCGTTGCAGACGATGGTCCGCGTCTCGCGGTCCCACATCGTCGGCACGGTCACGCGCCCGTCGTACGTTGGATCCGCAATCGCGTAGGCCTCGGACAGGAAGCGGAAGCCCTCGTACGGCTCGGTCTCCGAGCCCACCGGATCGCCGAAGCCCCAGCCGCGCTCGTCACGATACGGATTGACAACGACCATCGGCACGACGTCCTCGAGGCGCTTGAGGCGCCGCACGATGATCGCGCGGTGCGCCCACGGACAGGCGTACGAGACGTAGAGCACGTAGCGTCCCGACTCGGCTGGGTAGTTGGTCGTGCCGTGGGGGCAGACGTGGTCGAGGAAGCGGCTCTCCTGGCGGACGAAGCGGCCGGCGCGATCGGTCTCGCGGGGAAATTGGGCCGGGATGCTGCTCATGGAACCACCGTAGCGCGGCGAGTACGATGCCGACGCTATGCGGATTACGAACCTGCGGCTGGCCATCCTAATCTGCGCCCTCGGCGCGATGTCCGAATCGCTGTTCTACACGGCACTGGCACCGATGCTCACCACGCTCGACAACGAGCTGGGGTTCAAGCAGGAGCAGGCCGGCCTGCTCGTCGCCGGATACGCCATCGGCTACTGGTTCGGCGCCTATCCGGCCTACCGATTCGCCGCGCGTTACGGGCCGCGCGCCACGGCCGTCACCGGCGTCGCGCT
>CAINDT010000059.1 GCA_903847495.1 uncultured Actinomycetes bacterium | reverse complement strand
CCGCTCGTCGTTGCCGACATGCCGTTCATGAGCTTCCAGCCGTCGGACCGCGACGCCATCCTGGCCGCTGGCCGCTTCGTCAAGGAGGCAGGCGCCGATGCAGTGAAGGTCGAGGGAGCGGGTCCCACGCTCGAGCGAATCCGCGCCATCGTCGGCGCCGGCATTCCTGTCATGGGGCACCTCGGTCTGACACCGCAGAGCGCAACGGCGCTCGGTGGCTTCCGCGCGCAGGGCCGCACCGCCGACGCCGCGCTGCAGCTCGTCGAGGATGCCGTCGCCGTGCAGGCGGCTGGTGCCTTCGCACTGGTGCTCGAATGCGTCCCCGCCGAAATCGCCGCGGCGGTCACCGAGCGCGTTTCGATCCCGACGATCGGGATCGGCGCCGGCAACCGCACGGACGGCCAGGTGCTGGTGTGGCACGACCTCCTCGGCATCGGTGCCGGCTCCAGCCCCCGTTTCGTGGAGCGGTACGCCAACCTGCATCAGGCCTCGTTGGACGCCGTGGGGCGCTACGTCAAGGACGTGCGCAGCCGCGCCTTCCCCAGCGAACGGCATACGTACGCGATCAGCGATGATGAGCTGGCGGCCTTCCAAGCTGGCCTCGGCGTCGCCGCGCTCTGAGTCGCTACGCTGGGCGCATGAAATACGCCCACGTCTGCTATCGCATCAACGAGATCGAGCGCTCGATCGCGTTCTACTGCGGCGCCCTTGGCTTCAAGGAACTCAAGCGCTACCCGATCCGTGACGAGGCGATCAACATCTACGTCGCGCCCGAGGGGTCGGAGAACACGCCTCTCGAGCTGACCTTCAACTTCGGTCGCACCGAGGACTACGACATCGGCACCGGGTACGGGCACATCGCGTACCACGTCCAGGATCTCGACGAGACCTTGGCCCGGCTCGCGGAGATCGGCGTGCAGCCGGAGAAGCCCCCGTACTCGGTCCGCGAGGGCGGTTCGCGCCTCTGTTTCGTGCGCGATCCCGACGGCTACCGGATCGAGCTGATCGAGAAGGTCGCAGGCGACTGACGTGAGCGTGAAGCCCGGCGTCGTGCTGGTGCTGCTCGAGCAGTGGACGCTGACCCCCGAGCGCGACATGCGCGCGCTCGTCCAGATGGCGGTCGACGCCGAGGCGGCGGGTGTCGAGACGGTGATGCTGAGCGATCACGTGCTGCTCACGCCGAAGGCCGGCGCCGAGGGACGCATGGCCAATCCGCGTGACTACGCCGCACCGGGCAACCAGGATCCGTTCACGCCCTGGCCGGACTCGATCGCGCTCGCCAGCGCCATTGCGGCGCGCACGTCGCGCATCCGCATCGCGCTGTCAGCGCTGATCTACCCACTGCGGCACCCACTCCATACGGCCACGCAACTCGCCACGCTGGATCTCCTCAGCGAAGGCCGACTCGTCGTGCAGCCCACGGTGTCGTGGCTTGACGAGGAGTACGCGGCGCTGGGCGTGCCGTTCACGAAGCGCGGTCGCATCCTCGACGAGCAACTCGCGATCATGCGCCTGGTCTGGGCGCAGTCGCCGGCGTCGTTCCACGGCGACTTCTACGACTTCGACGAGGTCTATCTCGAGCCGAAGTGCTGGCGTCCTGACGGTCCGCGCATGTGGTTCGGTGGCCAGCACGTGCACGGGCCGATCCTCCGGCGACTCGTCGAGTACGGACACGGGTTCCATCCCTTCGGCACGCCTACGCCGCAGGACCTCGAGGACATTCGCGGGGCGATGACTGCTGCGGGTCGCGATCCGTCGTCGATCGAGATGATCGGCGGCATTCGTCCGCGCTTCCCCGCCGACGACCTACCGGGCGACCTTGACGAGGCGATGCAGGCGATTCCCGGCAAACTCGCCGAGGGGTACACGTCGATCTGCTTCAAGCCGTCGCAGTACACGGACGATCCCGCCGAGGTTCCCGACCTCTGCCGCCGCCTGGTCGCGGCGGTCGAGGCAGCCGCTTAAGCCGACGGCTTGCCGCCGCGGAGATCCTCGCGGAAGCCGTGCACCGGACGGCCGAGGGCGCGCCACTGGAAGATCGAGATCGCGGGAAGCTTGTCGTCGTACTCGACGATCCGCGCGTTGCGACCGATCTTCTGACACTGAGCGGCGATCTCGATCAGGTCGTCCTTGCTCGGCGCCACGAGCACGAGATGCGCGCCGGTCACGTACTCGAAGACCGCGCCACAGGCCGGACAGGGCCAGGGATCAGTGCGGATCGCATACCACTCGCCGTCGGAGGTGTCGATGCCCTCGAAGGACTCGATCTCCTCATCGGTCCAGATCGACCGATCGGTATCGACGTCGGACGGGGTGATGGTCTCGAGGCGCGGGTCCATGCGCGGCAGCGTACCGGCTACGCCGGTGCCTTGACTGCCTTGATCGGCTTGAGCAGGGGGATCAGGAACTGCCCCGTGTGCGAGGCCTTGACCTTCGCCACCTGCTCGGGGGTGCCGACCGCCAGCACCTGACCACCGGCGTCTCCACCCTCGGGACCCAGATCGATCAGCCAATCCGACTGCTTGATCACGTCGAGGTTGTGCTCGATCACCAGCACCGTGTTGCCGGTATCTACCAAGCGCTGGAGCACGTGCAGCAGCTTCTCGACGTCGGCCATGTGGAGGCCGGTCGTCGGCTCGTCGAGCACGTAGAGCGTGCGTCCCGTCGCCACCTTGGCGAGTTCGGTTGCGAGCTTCACGCGCTGCGCCTCGCCGCCCGACAGCGTGGTCGCAGGCTGCCCGAGGCGCACGTAGTCGAGGCCGACATCGTGGAGCGTCTGCAACCGCCGGCGCAGCTTCGGGATCTTGGAGAAGAAGGTGAGGGCCTCCTCGATCGGCATGTCGAGCACGTCGGCGATCGACTTGCCCTTGAAGCGCACCTCGAGCGTCTCCTTGTTGTAGCGCCGCCCGCCGCACACTTCGCAGGGCACGTAGATGTCGGGCAGGAAGTGCATCTCGATCTTCAGGGTGCCGTCGCCGCGGCACGCCTCGCAGCGTCCGCCCTTGACGTTGAAGGAGAACCGCCCCTGCTTGTAGCCGCGTGTCTTGGCGTCGGGCGTGTCGGCGTAGAGCTGGCGGATGTGGTCGAACACGCCGGTGTACGTCGCCGGATTGGAGCGCGGCGTGCGGCCGATCGGCGACTGATCGATTGCGATCACCTTGTCGAAGTGCTCGATGCCCTCGACGGCGGTGTGGGCGCCGGCGCGCACGCGCGACTTCAGCAGTGCGCCCTGCATGGAGCGCAGCACGACGTCGTTGACGAGCGTCGACTTGCCGGAACCGCTCACGCCGGTGACGGTCACGAACCGTCCCACGGGAATCTCGACGTCGATGTCCTTGAGGTTGTGCTCGCGGGCGCCTCGCACGACCAGGAAGTCGTCGGCCGGCGGGCGGCGCTCGGGAACGGCGATCGCGCGGCGACCGCTGAGGAACTGGCCGGTCACGGAGTCCTTCGACTTCATGACGTGCTTCGGCGTACCGGCGGCGACGACCCGGCCGCCGTGCTCCCCCGCTCCCGGTCCCATGTCGACGAGCCAATCCGACTCGCGCATGGTGTCCTCGTCGTGCTCCACCACGATCACGGTGTTGCCGATGTCGCGCAGACGCGTCAGAGTCTCGAGCAGCCGGTGGTTGTCACGCTGATGAAGGCCGATCGACGGCTCGTCGAGGATGTACAGCACGCCGACGAGGCTGGAGCCGATCTGCGTGGCCAGGCGGATGCGCTGGGCCTCGCCGCCGGACAGTGTCGACGCCCCGCGGTTCAGCGACAGATAGCCGACGCCGACGTCGTTGAGGAACGAGAGGCGCTCGATGATCTCGCGCAGGATGCGCTCAGCGATCAGCCCTTCGGTCTCCGACAGCTCGAGGGTCTTGGACCACGAGATCGCCCGTTCGACCGACTGGTTGGTGGCCTCGTGGATAGAGAGGCCACCGACCGTCACGGCGAGGCTCGAGGGCTTGAGGCGCGCCCCGTGGCAATCGGGGCACGGACGGAGCGTCATCCACTCCTCGATGCGTTCCTTCTGCGGCTCCGATTCGGTCTCGTCGTAGCGGCGCTTGAGGCTGGCCAGGAGCCCCTCCCACGCGACGCTGTAGGCGCGCTTGCGGCCGAAGCGGTTCTTGTACGTGACCATGATCCGCTCGCCGTCGGTGCCACGCAGGAACCAGCCCTGCTGCTCCTCGGTCAGCTCGCCCCACGGGGTGTCGAGGGGAACGTCGAAGCGCTCGGCGACACTGAGCACCAGCTGCTCGAAGAAGTTGGTGCCGGCGACGTTCCAGGGCTGCAGCGCACCGCCCTCGAGCGTCACGGCCGGGTCCGGCTGGACGAGATCGGGATCGAGTTCAGGCAGCGAGCCAAGGCCGTGGCAGTTGGCGCAGGCGCCGTGCGGGCTGTTGAACGAGAACACCCGTGGTGCGAGCTCGGGCAGCGACACGCCGTGATCCGGACAGGCAAAGCGTTCGGAGAACGTCATCGTCTCTCCGTCGACGACGGCCACGTCGATCAGACCGTCGGCAAGCTGCAGCGCGGTCTCGACGCTGTCGGTCAGGCGCCGGCGCAGGTCGTCCTTGAGCACGAGGCGATCGACAACGACGGCCACGTCGTGCTTGAACTTCTTGTCGAGCGTGATCTCGTCTTCAAGCAGCAGCGTCTCGCCATCCACCTTGACGCGCGTGAAGCCCTCACCGCGCAGCCGCTCGAAGATGTCCTTGAACTCGCCCTTGCGTCCGCGCACGATCGGCGCGTCGACGGTGAACTTGGTGCCCTCCGGCAGCCGGAGCACCTGATCGACGATCTGCTCGGCGCTCTGGCCGGTGATCGTGCGTCCGCACTCCGGGCAATGGGGATGACCGATGCGTGCGTACAGGAGGCGCAGGTAGTCGTAGATCTCGGTCACGGTCCCGACGGTGGAGCGCGGGTTGCGCGACGTCGTCTTCTGATCGATCGAGATCGCCGGCGAGAGTCCGTCGATGCCGTCGACATCGGGCTTTTCCATCTGTCCGAGGAACTGGCGCGCGTAGGCGCTGAGCGATTCGACGTAGCGTCGCTGGCCCTCGGCGTAGAGCGTGTCGAAGGCAAGGCTCGACTTCCCGGAGCCCGACAGGCCTGTGATGCAGACGAGCTTGTTGCGCGGCAGCTCGACCGTGATGTCCTTGAGATTGTGCTCGCGGGCGCCGCGGATCGTGATCGACTGCTCGATGGCCATCCGATCAGCCTAATCGCACGTCCGGCGCCCGCCGGCCGGGTCCGCTCTACTCGCCGAGGCGGAAGGGTGGGTAGCGATCCGTGGTGAGCAGGATCGCGTAGCAACTCACCCGCGTCGACCAGCGCAAGACGCCCACGGTGAAGTCGAACAACCCGCGCGGGTAGCGACCGGTGAAGAGGATCGCGAACCAGGCGATCACGGTGACGACGACGAGACCGATACCCAGGAAGAACAGCACAACATAGTGCGGAAAGGCCAGCAGCCATTTCACGAGGGGCAGGCCGCGCGACAGCTCCTGCTTGGCATCGGGGTAGACAACGCGCAGGTTGAGTGCCTGGCGGTCTTCGGTGGACGGGTATTCGTCCCGCAGCAGGTACACGTAGAGCAGGACCCGATTGACAAAGGCGAGCAGCTGCACGTTGAAGTCGAACCACCAGCGCGGGTACCGGTGGCGGAACAGGAGCAGCAGCAGCGTTGGCAGGAAGAGGAAGCCGCCGAGAGCCGTGGCGGTCTGTACGCCGCTGCTGTCGCCGGTGGCCGACGATGCGTACCCGATGAACAGGTCGAGCAGCAGGACGACGGGGATCGCGAGAATCAGGCGAAAGAAGACCGTCGCGCGGTTACGAGGCCCCTCGGGGTAGTCGACGGTGAGGTTGACCGGATACGGGCGCTCCCCGGCAGTGACAGGCGGAGGCGGAACGGCCGGAGACTCGCTGCTGCTCATGACAGGAGCGTATGCCCCTCAGCGGACGGTACGCTGCGGGAGTTCCACCGAGGAGGATTCCATGCCGCAGGAGAAGCTGCACCCGGAGGGCGCACCGCCGCCGTCCGCCCCGTACACGCCCGCCATCAAGGTCGGCGACATGCTCTGGACGTCGGGCCAGGCCCCGTTCAACGCGAACAACGAGGTCGAGGGCGATGATGTCGCCGCGCAGACGGAGCTCGTCTTCGACAATCTCGAGAAGGTGCTCGCCGCGGGTGGCGCCACGCTCGCCGACGTCGTCAAGATCACGGCACACCTGCAGGATCTCGCCGGCGACTTCGACGCCTACAACGAGGTGTACGCCCGTCGCTTCGGTGCCCACCGTCCCTGTCGCACCACGGTCGGCAGCACGCTCGGCGGGTTTCTGGTCGAGATCGACGCCGTCGCGGTCGTCGGATCTGGCTCGTAGTCGGGAGCGCGAAGGTGGCGATGCGGTGACGGTCCGGGCGTCCGGGTCGTCACCGCGTACGCTGCCCGTATGAAGAAGACCACGCTCCCCCTCCTGCTCCTCCTGCTGCTCACGACGCTCGGCGTCGCCGCCTGTGGTGGCGATGACGGGGGCGACTCCTCGAGCGCGGCCTCCGCGACCGACAGCGTGATCGGCGGCGGCAGCGCCGTCTGCGATCAGGCCACCTTTGACACTTGGGTCGAGGAATTCGGCAAGAGCAACGGCACCACGGCCACGCTGCCCGAAGGCGGCTTCACGTGCGCGGATGGCTGGGCCGTCCTGACGCCCGACGTCGCGGACGGCTCCGCGTCGTTCACGGAGACGGTCGTGGTCCAGGCTGAGGGTCCGGTGTGGGCCCTGATGGACCGCGACATGGTCTGCGGCGACTCCGAGGACAGCGCCGAGGTCCCGGCCTCGCTGTACAAGCAGGCCTGCCAGACCAGCTAGCGCTCGGGCGCCGGGTCCCGTCCCGTCTGGGCGGGAACCCGGCGCTACTGCGCCTGCAGCTCGCGCTGGATCGCCTTGATCTCGTCGCGGAGACGCGCGGCCTCTTCGAAGCGCAGCTCCTCGGCGGCGAGGAACATCGCCTCCTCAAGCTCCACGGAGAGCTTCTGCAGCTCCTTGCGGTCGAGCCCCTCCGCCACCTGCTTGCGGCCGCGTCGCGATGACGGCACGTTCGGGCTCTCCATCGAGAGGAACTCGGCGATGTCGGAGACGCCCTTGATGATCGTCTCGGGCGTGATGCCGTGCGTCTCGTTGTACTTGAGCTGGATGTCGCGACGGCGCTGTGTTTCGCGGACCGCGCCCTTGATCGACTCGGTCTCCTTGTCGCCGTACATGATCACGCGACCGTTCACGTTGCGGGCCGCGCGCCCGATCGTCTGAATCAGGGCGGTCTGACCGCGCAGGAAGCCCTCCTTGTCGGCGTCGAGGATCGCGACGAGCGACACCTCGGGCAAGTCCAGTCCCTCGCGCAGGAGATTCACGCCGACCAGTACGTCGTACTCGCCGAGGCGCAGGTCACGGATGATCTGGATCCGTTCGAGCGTGTCGATCTCGGAATGCAGGTACCGCGTGCGCACGCCGTTCTCGATCAGGTAGTTGGAGAGGTCCTCCGCCATCTTCTTGGTCAGCGTGGTGACGAGCACGCGCTCGCCGGCCTGCTCGCGCAGGCGGATCTCCCCCAGCAGGTTGTCGATCTGCCCCTCGGTCGGCCGCATCTCGACGATCGGGTCGATCAGCCCGGTCGGTCGGATGATCTGCTCCACGACGCGGCCGCCCTCGCGCATCTCGAAGGCACCGGGCGTCGCCGAGACGAGGACGCCCTGCCCAATCTTCTCGAGGAACTCGTGGAATTGCAGCGGACGATTGTCGAGCGCCGAGGGCAGCCGGAAGCCGTGGTCGATCAGCTGGTTCTTGCGCGAGCGGTCGCCCTCGTACATGCCCCCGATCTGCGGGATCGTCTGGTGCGACTCGTCGATGAACAGCAGGAAGTCGCCGGGAAAGTAATCCATCAAGGTGAACGGCGCCGACCCCGGCGGACGCCCCTCGAAGATGCGCGAGTAGTTCTCGACGCCGTTGCAGTACCCGAGCTCGCGCAGCATTTCGAGGTCGTACTCCGTGCGCTGGCGGATGCGGTGCGCCTCCAGCAGCTTGCCGTCCTGCTCGAAGCGATGGGCACAGTCCTCCATCTCGCGCATGATCTCCTGCGTCGCGCGCTCGATCGTGACGGGATCGGTGACGTAGTGCGTGGCCGGGTAGATCACGAGCTCTTCGAGCTTGCCGAGGACCTCGCCCGTCAGCGGGTCGTAGTGCGTGATCGACTCGACCTCGTCCCCGAACAGCGACACGCGGTACGCCGTCTCCATGTACGCGGGCTGCAACTCGATCACGTCGCCGCGTGCGCGGAACCTGCCACGCCCGAGCGCCGTGTCGTTGCGTCGGTACTGGATGTCGACGAGCGAGCGGAGCAGGCCATCGCGTCCGCCCTCCGTGTCGCCTCCCACCTTGAGGATCACGAGGCGTTCCTGATACTCGTCTGTCGAGCCGAGACCGTAGATGCACGACACCGAGGCGACGATGATCACGTCGCGTCGGCCCAGGAGCGACGCCGTGGCCGCATGCCGCAGTCGGTCGATGTCGT
>CAINDT010000058.1 GCA_903847495.1 uncultured Actinomycetes bacterium | reverse complement strand
GCGCGGCACGCTGAGGCTCGGCGTTTCCGCATGCACGGGCGGTGAGCGCAGTCCGATCATCGCGACCAAGGCCAGTGCGGGAGCGGCGACCATCAGGACCTCGGCGGCCTTCGTGCCAGCGTGGTCGAGCAGGAGCTGTGCCGCGACCGGTCCAATCGTGAGACCGGCCCAGACCGACAGTCCGAACAACGACATCGCCTGTCCTCGCCGATTCTCCGGCGCCAGTTGGACGGCCCAGGAGAGCCCGGCGGTGAACATGCAGGCCTGTCCCACGCCCTGCAGCGCCCGCGCCCCGAAGAGCAGCCACTCACGCTCCGGTGTGACGAACAGGAACAGCACGCCGGCCATCGCGAGCAGGGCGAATCCGAGGGCGAAAATCGCCCGCGCGCCACGACGATCGATGCCGACCCCCGCGAAGAAACGGGTCATCAGCGCCGTCGCCGCGAACACCGTGAGCGTCCATCCGACCACGACATCCGTCTCGTGCATGTCCTGCTTGACGATGTCGGGCACGACGGCGAAGGCAGCACCGAGAGCGATGAAGCCCCCCAGTCCGGCCAGCACGACGCGGGCGAAGGCGATGCGCTTCGGTGATCGCAGATGCCAGTCGCCCATGGCGTCAGGATACGGGGAGCCCCTTCCCCTTTGCGCCCAAGCCCCGGATACCGATACACTTCGCGGCGATGCGCACGACGTCGCACATGCTTGAAGGGACTCTCGGCCGCTCGGCATTCGCCAGCGGCCATGGGGTCGTGGCGTCGTCGCCCGTTTCCTCGCTCCTCCTTCTCGTCGGCCTCCTTCCCCGCTAAGGGGAATGCATTCGCCTACGCGCCGCCTGCCCGGCGCATGAAACGACGAGACAACAGGACAGGTGCGTGCAAGCGCACCGCACTTCGGAAGGGGGAACGATGAGCACGAATCAGAATTACGTCAAGATCTTCGACACCACGTTGCGCGATGGCGAGCAGTCGCCCGGCATCAGCCTGAACGCGCAGGAGAAGCTGGAGATCGCGCGTCAGCTCGAGCGCCTCGGCGTCGACATCATTGAGGCCGGCTTCGCCGTGTCCTCGCCCGGCGAGGTCGAGGGCATCGGCCTCGTGGCCAAGCACGTGCGCAGCTGCACGATCGCGTCGCTCAACCGCACGCAGCAGGCCGACATCGACGCGTCGTGGGAGGCGCTCAAGAACGCGGAGAGCCCCCGCTTCCACGTGTTCATCGCCACCAGCGACCTGCACATGGAGCACAAGCTCCGCATGACGCCCGAGCAGGTGATCGAGCAGACCCGCGATGCCGTCACGTACGCCCGCACCAAGGTCGCGGACGTCGAGTTCTCGTGCGAGGACGCCACGCGCTCGCGCCCCGAGTTCATGGCCGAGGTCGTACGCACCGCGCTGGCCGCCGGTGCCACGACGATCAACATCCCCGACACCGTCGGCTACACCACGCCGGAGGAGTACAAGGAGATCCTCGAGACGCTGTACGCCAACGTGCCCGAGCTGCACGAGGCGACGCTCAGCGTCCACACCCACAACGATCTCGGTCTCGCGACTGCGAACTCGCTGGCCGGCGTGCAGGCAGGCGCGCGCCAGGTCGAGGTCGCGATCAACGGCATCGGCGAGCGCGCGGGTAACTCCGCACTCGAGGAGATCGTGATGGCGCTGCGCACGCGGCATGCGTTCTACGGGTTCGAGACGGGCATCGAGACGACGGAGATCGCCCGCGCCAGCCGTCTGGTCTCGCGCCTCAGCGGCTACCCCGTGCAGCCCAACAAGGCGATCGTCGGCAAGAACGCCTTCGCGCATGAGGCCGGCATCCACCAGGACGGCGTGCTCAAGAACCGCCGCACCTACGAGATCATGGACGCCGAGTCGATCGGGCTCGAGCACAACGAGCTCGTGCTGGGCAAGCACTCCGGCCGCGCTGCCCTGCAGGCCGCGTACGCCGACATGGGATACACGATCGAGGGCGACGAGCTGAAGCGCGCGTTCGCCAAGTTCAAGGAGATCGCCGACCGCAAGAAGACGGTCTCGGCGCTCGATCTGGAGGCGATCATCGACGATCAGTCGCGCGATACCTCCGAGCGCTGGATTCTCGAGGGCCTGGCCCTGCGGACGAGCACCGGTGAGACCTCGCACGCCGAGGTGAAGGTGCGCGAGGGCGACCAGGTGCACACGGCGACCGGCGAGGGCGATGGCCCGATCGACGCTGCGTTCATCGCGCTCAATGCGATCGTGAAGACGGCCGGCGAGTTGCGCGAGTTCAACGTGAACGCTGTGACCGGCGGCAACGACGCGCTCGGCGACGTGCGCGTCGTGCTCGAGCACGACGGCCGCCGCTACACCGGCCAGTCCGTCGCACCCGACATCACGGAGGCCGCCGCCCAGGCGTTCCTCCGCGCGGCCGCCCTGGTGGCCGCCGGCAACCCGAACCCGATGGTCCGCGAGACCATCTGACCCGCAGTACGAGAACGGAGCATCACGTGAAGATCGCAGTCCTCCCCGGCGACGGCATCGGCCCCGAGACCACGCGCGTCGCGCTGGCCGTCCTCGCGGCCGCCGGCGAGGCCCACGGGTTCACCGCCGAGTGCACCGAGTATCCGTTCGGCGGCAACGCCATCGACTCGCACGGGGATCCGTTCCCCGCCGAGACGCGCGAGGCGCTGCCGCACGCCGACGCCGTGCTGAAGGGCGCGGTCGGCGGACCCAAGTGGGACACCGGCGAGATCCGTCCCGAGCAGGGCCTGCTGGCGCTGCGCGCGGAGCTGAAGGCGTTCGCCAACGTCCGCCCGATCCGGATGTGGTCCGACAAGCTCGTCTCCCCCCTGCGCCCCGAGCTCGTCGACGGGCTCGACATGATCATCATCCGCGAGTTGACCGGCGGCCTCTACTTCGGCCCCAAGGAGCTCACGACGGAGACCGGCATGGACACCTGCCGCTACTCCGTCGCAGAGGTTGAGCGCGTCGTGCGCTACGCCTTCGATCTGGCGCGCACGCGCCGCGGCAAGGTCTGCTCGGTCGACAAGCAGAACGTCCTGTCCAGCTCGAAGCTCTGGCGGCAGGTCGTCATCGAGCGCGTCGCGCCGGACTATCCGGACGTCGAGCTGTCGCATCAGTTGGTCGATTCGATGGCGATGAAGCTGATCGAGCAGCCACTGGCGTACGACGTGATCGTCACCGAGAACATGTTCGGCGACATCCTCTCCGACCTCGCGGCCAGCGTCTCGGGCGGTATCGGCCTGGCTCCGAGCTCGTCGCTCGGCTCGACGCGACCCGGCCTGTACGAGGCGATCCACGGCTCGGCGCCCGACATCGC
The DNA here is from genome assembly GCA_903847495.1 of uncultured Actinomycetes bacterium. Taxonomy (GTDB): domain Bacteria; phylum Actinomycetota; class Thermoleophilia; order Gaiellales; family F1-60-MAGs149; genus F1-60-MAGs149. The sequence goes on along the minus strand of CAINDT010000058.1, from coordinate 9,049 downwards.
CGGCAAGGGCATCGCCAACCCGACGGCGATGATCCTCACCGTCGCGATGATGCTGCGCGATCTCGACCAGCGTGCGGCCGCCGACGCGGTCGAGGCCGCTGCCATTCACTGCCTGGAGCACGGGCCGATGACGCCGGACCTCGGCGGCACGGCCACCACCGATGAGGTCGGCGAGGCCATCGCCGCACTGGTCGCAAGGGGGAACGCATGAGCGACACCAATCTGCAGAAGGCCCGCGCCCGCAAGGAGCGCATGCTCGGCTCCGAGGCGATCATTCGCTCGCTCGAGGCCGAGGACGTCACGATCTGCTGGGGCATTCCCGGCGGCGCAATCCTGCCCCTCTACGACGCGTTCATGGCGATCGACCACACCATCGAGCACGTGCTCGTGCGCCACGAGCAGGGCGCCGGCCACATGGCCCAGGGTTACGCTCGCGCGACCGGCAAGGTCGGCGTGTGCATCGCCACGTCCGGCCCGGGTGCGACGAACCTCGTCACGCCGATTGCCGACGCCTTTCTCGACTCCACCCCGCTCGTCGCGATCACCGGCCAGGTGCCCACGCACCTGATCGGCACCGACGCGTTCCAGGAGGCCGACATCACGGGCATCGTGATGCCGATCGTCAAGCACTCGTTCCTGGTCCAGAAGGCCGAGGACATCCCGAAGGCGATCCACGAGGCATTCCACATCGCCAGCACCGGTCGTCCCGGCCCGGTACTCGTCGACATCCCGAAGGACCTCCAGCTGACGGAGATCGACTTCGAGTACGTCGACACGATCGATCTCGTGGGCTACAGCGCGGAGTTCCCGCGCGAGCTCGAGGGCGTCGAGGCGGCGGCCGACCTGATCGCCCACTCCCGCAAGCCCGTGCTCTACGTGGGCGGCGGCGTGATCAACGGCGAGGCCTCCGACGACCTGATCCTGCTCGCCGAAGCGCTGCAGGTACCGGTCACCACCACGCTGCTCGCCAAGGGCGCCTTCCCCGACTCGCACCCGCTGTCGGTGCAGATGCCGGGCATGCACGGCTCGAAGTACGCGAACTGGACGATCCATCGCTCCGACCTGCTGATCACCGTGGGTGCGCGGTTCGACGACCGCGTGACGGGCAAGCTCGATGCGTTCGCACCGGGCGCGAAGATCATCCACTTCGACATCGACCCGGCCGAGGTCTCCAAGAACCGCTTCGCGGACGTCTCCCTCGTCGGCGAGCTGCGCACCACGCTGCCGGCGCTGCGCGATGCCGTGATCGCCCGCAAGGACAATGCCGCGCGCGTCGAGGCCCAGGGTGAGTGGCTCCGCGACGTGCAGTCGTGGAAGCGCGACAACCCGTTCCGGTACAAGCGAGGCGAGAAGCTCAAGCCGCAATACGTCGTCGAGGCGTTCGACAAGGCCCTCAAGGGCAAGGACGCGATCTGGGTGACCGGCGTCGGTCAGCACCAGATGTGGGCCGCGCAGTTCCTGTCGATCGACGGCCCGCGCCGCTGGCTCACCTCGGGCGGCCTCGGCACCATGGGCTTCGGCGTCCCCGCTGCGATCGGCGCCCAGCAGGGCTGCCCCGACGCGTACGTCGTCAACTTCGACGGCGACGGCTGCTTCCAGATGACGATGCAGGAGCTCGCCACGGCGCGCTGCTACGACGTGCCCGCGATCCACGCCGTGATGAACAACGGCTGGCTCGGGATGGTGCGCCAGTGGCAGGAACTGTTCCACGGCGAGCGCTATTCCGAGACGAACCTGTTCGGGACCATCCCGGACTTCGTCCAGCTGGCGGAGGCCTACGGCGTGCTCGCACTGCGCGCCGAGACCGAAGCCGAGGTCGATGCCGTCGTCGCCGAGGCGATCGCCGCGCGCCGACCGACGGTGATCGACTTCCGCATCGATCACGAGGAGAAGGTCTATCCGATGGTGCCGGCAGGCGCCGCCTCCCACGAGATGATCGACCAGGCGTGGGACAACGAGTGGGTCGAGGAGGGCGTCTGATGGCCACACCGGGACATCACACACTGAGCGTGCTGGTCGAGAACAAGCCGGGCGTGCTGTCGCGCGTCTCCGGGCTGTTCTCGCGCCGCGGGTTCAACATCGACAGCCTCGCCGTGGGGCCGACGGAGCGCGCCGATCGCTCGGTCATCACGATCCGCGTGGACTGCACCCGCCATTCGGTGGAGCAGGTCGTCAAGCAGCTGGACAAGCTGATCGACGTCATCCGCGTCCTCGAGGTGCATCCCGACATGGCCATCGAGCGCGAGCTCCTGCTGATCAAGGTGCAGGCCGACGCCACGCATCGCCTCGAGATCATGCGGATGGCCGAGGTGTTCAACGCCCGCGTCGTCGACGCCGGTGCGGACTCGCTTCTGCTCGAGTGCGTGGAGCATCCCGATCGCCTCGCGGCGCTCGAGGAGCTGCTCGCCCCGTACACGATCGTGGAGGCCGTTCGCACGGGTCGCGTCGCCATGACACGGGCCTCGGTGGCCAACGATGAGGGCCGCGCACCGCTGCGCATCCTCGGGTAAACGCGCCACCGAACGCGAACCGCACGTACATTTCAGCCCTGGCGTATCCCGCCACCACCAGACACACGAAGGAAGACACCGCATGGCCACCCTCTACTACGAGTCCGACGGCGATTTCGGCGCCCTCAAGGGCAAGAAGATCGTTGTCGTCGGCTATGGCTCGCAGGGCCATGCGCACGCGCTCAACCTGCGCGACTCCGGCGCCGACGTCACCGTCGCCGTCCGCCCCAACTCCGAGGGCTGGAAGCGCGCCGAGGGCCACGGCTGGACGCCGGTCGCTCCCGTCGAGGCGGTCAAGGACGCCGACGTCGTCGCAATTATGGTCCCCGACCAGACGCAGGGCGAGCTGTGGAACGGCTCCCTCAAGGACGCCATCAAGCCCGGCGCCACGATCCTGTTCACGCATGGCTTCTCGATCCACTTCGGCATCATCGAGCCTCCCAAGGGCAGCAACGTGATCATGTGCGCCCCGAAGGGTCCCGGTCACCTGGTGCGCCGCGTCTACACCGAAGGCGGCGGCGTCCCGGCGCTGATCGCCGTCCAGCAGGACGAGGCCGGCTCGGCCCGTGACATCGCGATGGCCTGGGCGATCGGCATCGGTTCGGCTCGCGCCGGCGTCATCGAGACGACGTTCCGTGAGGAGACCGAGAGCGATCTGTTCGGCGAGCAGGCTGTGCTCTGTGGCGGCGCGACCGCGCTGATCCAGGCGGGCTTCGAGACGCTGGTCGAGGCGGGCTACGCCCCCGAGATCGCGTACTTCGAGGTACTCCACGAGCTCAAGCTGATCGTCGACCTGCTCTACGAGGGCGGCATGGACGGCATGCGCTACTCCATCTCCGACACCGCCGAGTACGGCGACCTCACGCGCGGTCCGCGCGTGATCGGCCCGGAGAGCAAGGCCGCGATGAAGGAGATCCTCAACGAGATCCAGACGGGGCAGTTCGCCCGGGAGTTCATCGAGGAGAACCAGTCCGGTCGCGTCACGATGCGAATGCTTCGCATGCGCGCCGCCGAGAGCCAGCTGGAGGAGGTCGGCGCCGAGCTTCGCGCGATGATGCCGTTCGTCCAGCAGGCGCGCCAGCGCGCCGAGCAGGCCTAGTCGGACGTCGTCTCGGGGCGCGCCACCTGGCGTGCCCCGAGATGCCGCTCCGTCGCTCCGACCAGACGGTCGTCGCAGCGCCGGGGCACAGTGCCGCCACGCACGCGGCGGATCAGCCGCGAGCTAGGCGGTGACGGCACGCCACGCGCTGGCAGCGTCGAACGCGCCGAGGCGCTGCTGCAGTGCGGTGACGACGTCGGCGGCGAGGTCCGCAGCCTCGGCACGTCCCTCAGCGGTCAGCGCCGTCAGGCCCGTGCGATCACGGCGGACGACGAGGCCGCGCACCTGCAGTGCGAGCGCGAGCTGCTTGGCCTGGCTGGACGAGGCCGCGATGCGCGCGGCGACATGCGCGGTGCTGACGGCGTCGTCCTCGTCGAGCAGGATCAGCAGGAGGTACGCCTCCATCGGCCGCAGACGACGGGTTCGCGCAACGTCGAGGAGCGCCCGATCGGCGACGCGCACCGACTCGAGAAATCCGGGGAGTGCCTTCTGTGCCATTTCGGAGCTGCTCATTGCAGTGATCACCTTCTGTCTCGGTGCGTCGAGGCTTGGCCCCGCAACGCGGTATGGCGAATCATACAAGTTGTGACGGATTGATAGAACCCGTTCACACCCGTGAAATACCCGCGGAATGTAGCGCTGCGATCGGCTGTATACCGCGCATGCAATTGCGGGTATGTCCGACCTTTTACGGGTCGTCAGACGGGCAACGTCAGCATCGTCGCGGTGAACGCGTGCACGTGATTGGCCCCCGCGACGGGTCCGAGCTCGCCCTGGCAGAAACCGCCGATCAGCGGCACATCGAGGAGTTCCCCCACCACGTTGGCATCGTGGTGCGGCGCCTCGAACATGTGACGCCCGCGACCGTTGCAGGCGAAGATCAGCGCGGCCCCCGCCGAGCGGTCGGCCGTCGCAAGGACGCGCCGCAGATCCGCGTCGGCGCCGTCGCCATCGCGCACGTGGAAGCGGAAGGTCTGCCCCACGCGCGGCTCGGCCGCCACGGCCAGGCCACCTGAGTCCGCCGCCACGCCCAGCAGGCCACGCACCAGGAAGTCTCCAACGTCGTACTCCGGGCGGTTCTCGTCGATCACGATGCCGGCCATCAACCCCGTGCGCGCCAGGTGCAGGTCGTCGGGCGAGAGCGCGCCGAGCACCGCGTGGAGCTGCTCCGCCGCCGGCTTGCCGGCCAGTTCCAGCACGACGTTGCCCTCCGCTGCGGTGATGACCAGATCACCGCCGATCGGACGGGCCCCCTGCGAGACCAGCGCCGCGACGCCGGGCAGGTCGAACCGGATGGCCACCGCACCCGCCGTGCGCACCGCGTCGCGCGTGAGCAGCCGCGCACCACCGGGCACGTGCCCGCCGGTGAACCCGCCGACGATATCGACGCCTAGGCGGTCGGCACGATCGAGCAGACGCTCGGCATCCAGCGTGAACGGATCGGCGAAGACCACCAACGTGTCGGCGTCGTCCGGCACCTCCTCCGGATGCTCCAACTCCACAACGGCCGCCGCTCCCTCCGGCAGCACGGCCGCCAGCAGGCTGATCGCCGGTTGGCGCTCGGTCTCCTCGCGGACGCCGATCACGCCACCGGGGATGACCGCGCCCGCGATCGTCGCAGCGGGGAAACGCCGCACCACCGCGCGCCGCACGGCATCGGCTTCGTCGCGGAAGTGATCGGATGCCGCCACGATCACGAGCGACGGCACGAGACCACGCAGCTCGAGTTCGATGTGATCGGCCGCCACATCGACTGCAACGTCGGCATCGGCGTGGTGCGCAAGATGGGAGGCGTAGTGGTGCACGACCCGAAGCATGACCGTTCCGCCGCAGCGGCGCGAGCCGGAGCGCACTAGGCTTCATGCCTCACCTCCGACCGAAAGGCGCACCTGTGGCGACCAAGGCCAACATGGAGACGAGCAAGGGCACGATCGTGCTGGAGCTCTTCCCCGATGACGCTCCCAAGACCGTTGAGAACTTCGTCAAGCTGTCGAACGACGGCTACTACGACGGCCTGATCTTCCATCGCGTCATCCCCGACTTCATGATCCAGGGCGGCTGCCCCCAGGGCACCGGCACCGGCGGCCCGGGCTACACGTTCGAGGACGAGCAGAACCAGCACAACGTCGATCGCGGCAAGCTCGCGATGGCCAACGCCGGTCCGAACACCAACGGCTCGCAGTTCTTCATCGTCACGGCCGAGGACTGCGGCTGGCTGAAGGGCAAGCACACGGTCTTCGGCAACGTGATCGAGGGCATGGACGTCGTCGACGCCATCTCCGCCGCCGATCGCGATGGTCGCGACATGCCGACCGAGCCGATCACCATGACGATCACGATCGTCGAGGACTAGTCCTCCCCTACGGATACCGCGGGTCGTCTCGGGCGTTGCGCCCGGGACGACCCCGCTCCGCTCTCACCAGCCCGCGATGCCGAGCACGTCGCGGGCGATCTGCTCCGGCGTCTGACCGTCGAATTCGATAACGGCGTCCGGACGGAGATCCGGCTCGATCAGCTCGAACGCGTCGAGCAGCGCCAGATGCTCCACCCGTTCCGTGCCGCTGTCGCGCCGCCGAATCCGCTCGCGCAGCACCTCGATATCGCCGACGAGTTCCACCACCGTGGTCTCGCACCCGTGCAGCGCATTGCGGACGCACTGCACCTCCGCCGCATCGTGGAGCATCCGCGCGACGGCCACGTGGTGGATGCCGACGTCGTGGAAGTTCCGCCAGACGTCGGCGAGGTTGCGCACCAGAAGCTCGTGGTGGGAGACGCCGCTCTCTGCCGGCGGCGTCGCCCAGGCGAGCCAGTCGAGGTCGATGATCGCGTTGGGCACGGCGCGCTGGTCGAGGATCGACTCGATCTCGTGCAGCGTGGTGGTCTTGCCAGAGCCAACCGGTCCGATCAGGAGGATTGCGCGTGCCATGCCGGGAGCCTAACGCCGCCGACCGTCGATTTCGCAACAACGAGTACAATCCCGAACGCAGATCAGGGGGCCGCCGGGTCTCCTCGGAGACCGGGAGGAACGTCCGGACACCACAGAGCAGCGTGCCAGGTAACGCCTGGGCGGGGAAACCCGACGGCAGAGCGCCACAGAAAACAGACCGCCCGACCTCGGTCGGGTAAGGGTGAAACGGTGCGGTAAGAGCGCACCAGCGGCATCGGCAACGATGCCGGCTCGGCAAGCCCCACGCGGTGCAACGCCAAACAGGGACGATGAGGCTGCTCGCCGAGTCCCGGGTAGGCGGCTCGAGCGACCTGGCGACAGGTCGCCTAGATAGATGACCCCCCACGACAGAATCCGGCGTATCGATCTGCTTCCTCGACGCCCCCGCCGCAAGGTGGGGGCGTCGTCCTTTCCCCGGCACCTCGCCGCCGGCTCGTCCGTCACTGCCAACACGCGCGATAGCCTTCGCACATGATCGCGTCCGTCTCCATCGTCACGTACCCGCGCGACGAGCTCCGCTGGGCCTTCGGGCGCATGGGCATGGATCGGCCCGATCTGGCCAAGACACCGGGACTGACGTTCAAACGTCTCGTCGGCACGGCCAAGGGCACATCGTTCGCCTGGAAGCCGGATCTGCTGCGCTGGGGGCTCGTCGCCGCGTGGGAGTCGGAGGACGCGCTGGATGCGTTCCTGCACGAATCTCCGATCGTGCAGCGCTGGCACGAGCATGCCTCTGAGGTGTGGACGGTGCGTATGGTCCCGGTCAAGTCGGCGGGCGCCTGGGGTGGCTCAAACCCGTTTCCCGCCCAGCCCCCGCCGCCGGGTGACGGCCCCTTCGCGGTGATCACCCGAGCCACGCTGCGGATGCGGCGCACGCGAGCGTTCTACGCAGCGGTGCCGCCGATCGATCTCGACCTCGACCGCAACCCGGGCCTGCTCGCCAGCGTGGGCTTCGGCGAGTCGCCGCTTGGCCGACAGGGCACGTTGTCGGTCTGGGAGTCGGAACGGGCGATGAAGGAGTTCGCGTACGGCACGGACGCCCACCGCGAGGCGATCCGCCGCCGCACGCAGGAGCAGTGGTACGCGGAGGAGCTGTTCGCACGCTTTCGTCCGACGGGCAGCACGGGCACGCTCGGCGGCAGCGATCCTCTCGCGTCGCTGCTCGGGAGCTGACGATGACGATCCTCTGGCTGCTGGCCGCGCTGCAGGTCGTCGCGGGCGCCGTGGTGATCACGCGCCTCTCCCGTGGTCGCGAGCGCGGGGCACCGCTGCAGAGGGGCGCGCCCGCACCCGCCGCTTCCATCTCGATCGTGATCCCCGCCCGCGATGAGGCAGAGCGCATTGGCCCACTGCTCGAGGCGCTCTCGCGTACCGGCCCGGCCGTCCGTGAGATCCTCGTCGTCGATGACCGCTCGTCCGACGGGACGGGTGATGTCGTCGCGCGCTACGCCGCCGCCGACCACCGCATCCGTCTGATCGCCGGCGTCGAGCGCACGGGCGTCTGGGTGGGCAAGCAGCACGCGCTTCAGCAGGGCCTGACCGAGGCCTCCGCGCCGTGGACGCTCTGCCTCGACGCCGACGCCCGTCCCGATCCCGCGCTGCCGGACGCCCTCGTCGCGGCTGCCGCCGACCGCGACTTCGACGCGCTCACCGCCGGGCCGCGCTTCGCCGTCGACACCACCGGCGAGACGCTCCTGCACCCGGCGCTCCTCGCGACACTCGTCTACCGCTTCGGACCTCCCTCCCCACGCCCCGTGTCGTCGACGCGCACCGTCGCCAACGGCCAATGCCTGCTCGTCCCGACGGAGCGCTTTCGCCAGGCCGGCGGCTGGGAGCCCGTTGCGGCGAACATGACCGAAGATGTCGCCCTGGCGCGACACCTCGTGCGTACCGGCTGGGCCCTCGGGCTCGTCGACGCGGCGCCCCTGCTCGTCGTGGACATGCACGCTTCGGCGCGCGAGGCGTGGCGCGAGTGGGGTCGGTCGCTGGCGCTGCCGGGCGTGGCGCCAGCGCGGGAACAGATCGTGGACATCACCACGCTGACGCTCACGATGGCACTGCCGCTGCCGATGCTGATCGTGGCGGCATGGACGGGCAGCGTGCTGCTCGCACTGCCATCCCTGATCCTGCTCCTGGTCCGATGGCTGTTCCACGTCGCTCTGCGCCCGACGTACGACAGCCCCTCGGCCGCCTACTGGCTGGCACCGCTCGTCGATCCTCTTGCGGTAGTGCGCCTGCTGTGGTCGGCACTGCGTCCCAACCGCAGCTGGCGCGGCCGCACCTACGCCCGCTCCGGCTGACGATCAGCCGAAGCGCTTCTTGTCGACCCCGGCGCGCTTGAGGGCACGATCTGCGAGGGCGGAGCGAACGCCGATCAGGCACAGCAGCCCCACCGTGGCGAACAGTTCCGGGCCGGCGCCGTAGATGATCCACACCGCGAACGGCGCGGCAATCAGCGCCGTCTGGGCGCCGCGCGCGAAGTCCCACCGCCAG
>CAINDT010000057.1 GCA_903847495.1 uncultured Actinomycetes bacterium | reverse complement strand
CCGCACACCTGACGGAATCACCACACTCGTCAACCCCGTCGCCCCAAAAAACGCGCAAGACCCAATCGACACCAAACTCGACGGCAACGACACACTCGTCACACCCGAATCACGAAACGCATTCAACCCAATACTCGTCACGCCACTCGGAACCACCACGCTGGTAATCCCCGAAGCCTGAAAGAACGCGTAATCCCCCACACTCGTCACACCATCAGGAATCACCACAGCACCAACACACGCCGACGAACCCGTAACGGCATGCGCGGCATCGTCCACAGTGAACGAACCGCTGAGAGAGCAGGAAACAGTGCTTGCTTGCGCGTTGCCAGCCAGCGCGAATACGAGCGTTGCGGCGACACTCAGTACGAGAAGCGATAGCCGGGCGCCCACACAGCGAACGTACCACATGCCCGGGCAAGTCCTCAGTCGTTGTAGGTGTTCACACCGTGGACCAGCATCGAGCGCCACCGGACAACACCAACTGCCTCAGTGGGAGACAACGACCAACACTGCTAGCGACTCACGTACTTCGTATCGGAAGTCGTACCCACAGGGCCGGCAGGACTCGAACCTGCAACCCCCGGTTTTGGAGACCGGTGCTCTACCAATTGAGCTACGACCCTACTGCGCGGCAGGATACCCGCACCCGGGCTGTACGCGCAGCGGTGCGCTTCGGATGTGCAGGTCGGCGCGGTTGGAAGCGAAGCGCTTCGTCAGTTAGAAACGCTGCGACCGCGTTGGGATCGCTCGGCTCCTAGTTGGCAGAGACGCGGACGACGCCGGTCGAGCCGACGAAGAAGCCGATCGAGACCGACCCGACCGCCCCCACGCCCACCTGGGTGGTGGCGGGGCACTGTGGCGGCGTGACGCTTGACGTCGGGTTGGTGATGAACTTGCCCTGCATCTGAAACCAGGACACGTAAACGGGGCCCGCTGACGCCGAGTTGACGCCGCACAGCGTGATCGTGCTGCCGCTGGCATTGATGGTGCTGCTGAAGTCGTAGAGACACGTCGTGCCCGTCGGGACGACGGTGCCGCACGGCGGGGTCGCGACGTCGTCGATGAACAGCTCGGCGCGGGCATACGTTCCCGCTGCGAGTCGGCCTGTGCTGCGCATCCCAGCTTCCGTGCCGCCGGGCACCGCCCGCACGCGGAACGAGACGGTCTTGCCCGTGTGCCGCGCCTGGGTGAGCGTGACGATGTGCGTGCTGCTCTTGCCACCGCGCGTCACGACCAGCGCGGCGTTCGGCGGCGACGCATCGAGGCCTGACGCGGACCAGACGTCCACGACATCGCCGAGCGTCGTTGCGCCCGAGCGCCGCGCTGGGCGGTCCGTGAACCAGGAAACACTGGCCGTTGCCGGCAGCGTCACCCGCGCACCCTCGATCGTCGCCCAACCGGCAGACGCGCTGTAGAGAAACCGCTCCGGCGAAGCCGATGCGCTCGCCGCGCCGACGACAGCGACAAGGACAACAGCGATGACGACAAAGACGCGGAAACGACGCACAGTCGCGATTCTACTGACAACAAAGACAGGAGTGGGCTGGCGGGTGATGCGCCCCACTCTCCCGGGACGCCTCAGGCGGCGTCGCCGAGCACAAGCCGACGCAACGCAGCGGCGTCAGGTACGCGACCCGCGGGCGTGTCCGTGAGCAATGCGCGGTACCACACGGCATCGCCGATCACATCAAGGAGTTCGCCGAAGTCATTCAACTCCGCCGCGCCCTCACGCGCCACGAGAATGACGCCGTTCTCGGCCTCGACCTGGGACTCGCCCGCACCTCGATCGAGCAGCGCCACGATCACCGCGGGCGTGAAGCGCATGCGAATCGCGACCTCGTCGGCATCGTCGGCGACCATCAGCCGATACGCGTCGTTGAACTCCGCGCTCTCCAGCGGCACCGGGCGCAGATCGCTGAAGGCGCCGCTGATCTTTGAGAACAGACCGCCCGTTGACCCCTTGCTGATCGCGACTTTCTGGAGGTCCGGGAGCGCGGCCGTGACGAGGGCAACCGTGAACGGGTAGCGATCCGTCTCCGTGCGCGTCGTTGTGTTGCCCTCGGCATCCGTCGAGCTGACCTGGCGATCGACCTCGTACTCGTAGGCACCGACGGCGAAGCTCGTCTCTGCATCGAACTTGCCGGTCACGCCCCAGCCGGTCTCGCGACGATCGCCCTGACGCAAGAGCGGTGTCGTGTTCATCAACGGGATCCGCTCGACCATCGTCCAGCCGCGCTGCGACGCGTAGCCGCCGACCACCTCCCGCGCCGCCTTCGCCTGCAACGCGCGCGTGTGCAGCCAGCGCGCGACGCGCCCGGAGAGCACGATCGCGACGACCACGAGCACGACGAGGACGATCACGCCGATGACGCCGAGCGCTGCGCTCAGAATGCCGCCGACGATCAGCGCGACGACGATACCGCCGATGCGGGCTCCCCAGGTGGCACCGCCACCCGGCGTCGGGTCCTCCGCCAGCAACTGCTGGTAGCGCTCGGTGCTGCCGCTTGCCATCGCGCTGTTCACCTTCGCGCGATCCTCCGGCGTGAAGAGATCATGCATGCAGGCAGCCTACCGCCCGCCTGCCTCGCATTCCACCGCGCGCTACAGCGGGTAAGGGACACACGTGTGCAGATCCATCGGCGTACGATCGTTGCGTCTACCGGTTCTTCACAGGAGGATCAATGAAGCTCTCGTTCCCGCGCCGCATCACGGCCATTCTCGGCACGGCGGCAGTCTTCGCCGTCGTCGTCACCGCTGCGTTCGCGGCCGACCTGTCGCAGAACGCGGCGTCGCTGCCGTCCAAGAATCCCACCGATCTGAAGAGCTCGGACGGCACCGCCTGGACGCAGCAACTGTCCGGCGATGCGTACCTCGGGCGCACCGCCGCCTTCACCGACCAGTGGGGCCGCTCCGTCGACGACCTCGTCGGCAACCTGACGATCGGCAAGGAGACGACGGTGAACGGCTCGGGCAGCGTCACCATCAAGATCACCGCAACGAAGGCCGGCGTCGTCATCACCAACGCCATGGTCACCGCAACGGGCGGCCAGGCCAACGCCGTGCAGATCGCCAGCACGACCCTGTCGTCCAACGGCAAGAGCTACACGATCAAGCTCCGCATGCCCGGTGAGGAGGGCACGCCGCCGCTGCTCAGCATCAAGTGGTACACCGCGCAGCTGGTGCTCTAACGGTTCTGCGCGAAGGGCCGTCGCCTGCTCCGTCAGGCGGCGGCCCTTCGTCGTTCTCGCGGAGGTACGACTCAGCAGGCGGCGAATAGCGTGGGGTCGCATACCCCACCAAGGAGAACCGCATGCGCTCGTCTAAACTCCGCCGCCTCGCTCTTACCGGTGCCGCCATCGCCTCGCTCGCCGTCGTCGGTGTCGGCTCCGCCTCGGCGGGCGCCATGATGCCGGCCGGCAACCCGATTGACTACGCCGGGCTCAACAAGTCCGCCACGGCACAGGTCTTCAACGTCACCATCAAGGGGTCGCAGCTCGAGGGCGACGCGATGACGAAAACGGTCACCAACAACCTGATGGGTGGCATGGGCGCCACCATCACGGTCAAGAAGGCCGTCGCGAAGGGGTACACGACGTACCAGACCATCACGGTCACGCCGACCACGGTTGGCGAGGTGACCTCCGAGATCACGAACGCCTTTGCCACCCTCTCCGGCGGCAACTACGGCTCCGGCGTGATCAGCTCGACGAAGCTCTCGACGAATGGCAAGTCGTACACCGTGAACATGTGGTTCGACGAGCAGGGCACGAATCCGAACCTGAACCTCAAGTTCTACCTGTACCACTCGTAGCGCGCTAGAAACGACGAAGGGCCCCGGTTCTTCCTCCAGACGGAGGGAGAACCGGGGCCCTTCTGCGTTCGTGAACTACTTGGCGGCGTCGTACTTGGCGCCGACGGCGTCCCAGTTGACGACGTTCCAGATGGCCTCGAGGTAGCCGGGGCGCTTGTTCTGGTACTTGAGGTAGTACGCGTGCTCCCAGACGTCGATGCCGAGGATCGGCGTCTTGCCCTCGGAGATCGGCGAGTCCTGGTTCGGAGTCGACATGACCTCGAGCTTGCCGCCGTTGACGACGAGCCAGCTCCAGCCGGAGCCGAAGCGCTTGATGCCAGCGTCGGTCATCGCGGCCTTGAGAGCGTCGAGTCCACCGCACTCGGCGTCGATCGCAGCGGCGAGGTCGCCCGAGGGCTGGCTGCCGTTGTTGCCGAGGATCTCCCAGAAGAGCGTGTGGTTGGCATGGCCGCCGGCGTTGTTGCGGACCGGGCCCTGCTTGTCAGCGGGCAGCTTGTCCAGCTGCGTCAGCAGCTCCTCGACCGGCGTGTTCTCCCACTCCGTGCCGGCCAGCGCCGCGTTGGCGTTGTCGACGTAGGCCTGGTGATGGCGGTCGTGATGGATCTCCATCGTGGTCGCGTCGATGTGGGGCTCGAGCGCGTCGAACGGATAGGCGAGAGCGGGAAGCTCGAAGGCCATGTGTCCTCCTGGTGGGTTGAAAGCGATTGCTTGTCCAATGCTAGTCGCCTGCGGGCGACGTGCTGTCCGCTTCTTCGCAGGGTCACGCAGTCGGGACGAGCCGTCCGTCGAGTTCCCGTACCAGCAGCCCCTTCAGCTCGAGCTCCGCAATCAGTGCTGCGGCAGCAGACGATGTGAGTCCGCAGCGCGCAGCCAACACGTCGGCGGAGGCCGGTTCGCGACGCAGGGCGGCCAGTACCTTGCGCGCCGAGCCGTCGACTGCCGGGTCATCGTCTCGCGTCGTGCCCGGATCGAACCCCAGGGCCACAAGCGCGTCTGCTGCGCCGGTCAGCGGCAGCGCGCCGTCCTTGAGCAACAGGTTTGTACCCTCGGCCCCGCTCTGCCACGGCGCCCCCGGTACGGCGAGCACGTCGCGCCCCAGATCGAGCGCGAGACGGGCAGTGATCAAGGCGCCGCTGCGGGCGGCTGCTTCGATCACGATCGTCGCGTCGGCGAGCGCAGCCACGATGCGGTTTCGCTCGGGAAAGCGGAACGGCGCCGGCGGCGTGCTCGGTGGGTACTCGGAAAGAATCGCGCCATCGACTGCGATGCGTCGGGCCAGCGGAACCGTCGCGGAGGGGTAGTCGCGATCGACGCCACAGCCGAGCACCGCGACGGTACGGCCGCCGCGATCGAGAGCCCCCTGATGCGCGCCGGCGTCGATCCCACGTGCCAGCCCCGACACGACCCCTACCCCACTCGCCGCCAACTCGCCCGCCAGACGAGAGGCGAAGGCAATGCCTGCGGCGCTGGCGCTGCGCGAGCCGACGATCGCCACCAGCGGAGGTGCGAGCAGCGCCCGTAGCCGTTCGGCATCCACCGGCTCGCGCACGAACAGACGCCCGGGTGGATCCGCGAGATCGTGCAGACGCTCGGGATAGTCCGGATCGCCCGGGGCCGGGGCGATCACGCGATCGCCCCCAGCCGCACGGCGATCGCCTCGGCCACGTGCGCCGGCGCAATCGCGTCGCTCTTCGCGAGGTCGGCGATCGTGCGGGCTACGCGTTGGATCCGATGGATGCCGCGCGGCGACAGCGACAGCCGTCGGACTGCCTCATCCACCAGCTGGGTGCACTCCCCCGACAGCGGCGCGACGTGCTCCAGGAGATCGACCGGCAACAGGCCGTTCACCACCCCGCGGGCATACTGGCGATCGCGCGCCGCGCAGACCCGTTCGCGCACCACGGTGGTCGTCTCGGGTCGATCGACGCGCAGCACCTCGGGCGCCGGGCGCTCCAACCGCACGCCGACATCGATGCGGTCGAGCAGTGGCCCGCTCGCCTTGCGCTGGTAGGCAATCACACGCTCGCGGGGGCACGTGCACCCCTGCGGGCCGCCCCCGCCGCACGGACATGGGTTCATGGCGGCGATCAGAGAGAAGCGCGATGGCAGCACCACGCTGCCCGACGCGCGCGAGATGCGCACCACGCCGTCCTCAATCGGCACCCGCAGCGCCTCGAGCGCATCGCGACGAAACTCCGGCAGCTCGTCGAGAAAGAGCACGCCACCCGTGGCGAGGGTGGCCTCGCCTGGACGGATGCGCGTGCCACCGCCAACCAGCGCGGGCGTCGTGGCGGAGTGATGCGGCGCGCGGAACGGCGGTACGCGCACCAGGCCTGCTCCGGCCGGGAGGACGCCCGCCGCCGAGTGGATGCGCGTAGCGAGCAGGGCCTGCTCGTCGTTGAGCGGCGGCAAGATGCCCGGCAGACGCTTGGCCAGCATGGTCTTGCCCACGCCCGGCGGTCCGATCATCAGCAGGTTGTGCCCGCCCGCCGCACAGATCTCCAGCGCCCGTCTGGCACCCGGCTGGCCACGCACGTCGGCGAGATCGGGGGCGACCACCAACGGACCGCTCGGGGATGCCGTAGGCGTGGTCGGCTGGGATTCGCCACGGAGCACCCGGACGGCATGCTGCACCGACTCGCAGCCGAGCGGCTGGCAGCCGGGGACCAGCGCCGCCTCGGCGGCGCACTCCACCGGGCACAGCAGCACTGGTCGTCCAGCACGCACCGCAGCCTCTGCGATCGACAGGATGCCCGGTACGGGTCGCAGGCGGCCGTCGAAGGCGAGCTCGCCGACCGCCGCGACCTCATCGACCAGCCTCTCATCGACGGCGCCATGCCCGGCCAACACCGCCAGCGCGATCGGCAGATCGAAGCCCGCGCCCTCCTTGCGCACCTCGGCCGGCGCGAGGTTGACCAGCAGCAGCGATTCCACCGTGTCCACACCCGCTGCAAACGCGGCCGAGCGAATGCGCGAGCGCGCCTCCTGCAACGCCTTGTCAGGCAAGCCGACGATCGTGAAGCACGGGTTCTTGGGCTTGAGCGACGTGTAGACCTCGATTTCCACCGGGGTGGCATCGAGTCCCGTCAGGGCGAAGGCATGGGCGCGAGTGAGCATGCGCCCCACGCTCGCAGTCCTCGTGCGTCCGGCGAGCGACGGCGTGTCACCACGGCTGCGCAGAGTCGCGCCGGTGCCGCTCGCGCGTCACGGCACTGCGCCAGATGCGCACGCGCCAGCCGTCGATTGTGACGAGGTCGATGCGCGCCGTGGTAGCCCAGCGATGGCGGCGCTCCAGCTGCGTGGTCGCCGCCAGCAGGCGCTCCTCCTGCCGGCGAGACAGCGCATGCACGGCACCAAAGCGCCCGCGCGTGCGGCGCCGTTTGACCTCCACCACCACGAGCAGCCGTCCACGGCGGCACACGAGGTCAACCTGCCCCGCGGGCATCCGCACGTCGCGGGCGACGATCAGATACCCCCGCAACAGGTAGAGCAGCGCGGCGAACAGCTCGCCGTCACGCCCGACCTGCGCGGGAGTCCTACGCAGCCAGCGAGATCGGCGCGAAGGAGTGCCGGTGGGCACGACACGGACCGAGTCGCGTGATGGCCTCCTTGTGCACGGCCGTGCCGTACCCCGCATGTGCTCCGAACCCGTAGCCGGGCGAGACGCTGTCGAGCTGCTCCATGACGCGGTCCCGCGTCGTCTTCGCGATGATCGACGCCGCCGCGATCGCCGCGCTCGTCGCGTCGCCCTTGACCAGCGCACGGTGCGACCGCGCCTGCATCGGCAGCGAGAAGCCATCGACGAGGAGCTCGGACCCCTCGGGCGCGTGCACGAGATCAAGCGCGCGACTGAGACCGCCGAGATTGGCGGCCTGGATGCCGATCTCGTCGATCTCGGCCGCTGAGATCGCCACCACGGAGATGGAGACGGCTGCCGCACCGATGATCACGGCGAGCTCGTCACGACGCGCCTCGGACAGCTTCTTGGAGTCGTTCAGGCGCTCCAGCCCCGCCAGGTGCTCGGGCGTGAGCGCCCGCGGCTCGAACAGCACGGCGGCGGCCACAATCGGGCCCGCCAAGGCGCCACGCCCGGCCTCGTCGGCTCCCGCCACGAAGCGCGAACCCAGTTGACGATCGTGCAGCAGCAATTCGCGTCCGGCGGGCGTGCGGGGAGCCATGCCACGAGCGTAGCCACCCCGTCGGCGCGCGATGCGCACGGTCGCGCGCGAGATGCGCGCCTAGAGGATCTTGAAGCGGTTCAACGGCGTCAGGATCGCGATCACGCGTCCCGCGATCGCATCCTGCGGCACTGCGCCGTACACGCGCGAGTCGATCAGCGTCCCCTGACGATCGTCCGACATCACCCACCAGGTGTCCTCCGGAATGCGGATCGGGCCGAAGTCCGGCGTCGGCGTCTTCAGGTACAGCAGCTCGGAGGGGTTCGAGCACTCGTCCTCCTCCTGCAGGCCCACGGTGGCATCCGGCAGGTTCTTGCAGAGATACAGCTTGCCGTCGATCGCGCCGACGACCTGGCCAGGCGAGCCGATGATGCGGCCGACGCCCGCAATCGGCTCGGACTGTCCGAGCGCCGCGTCGACCCCCTCGAAGCGATCGACGACGACGATGTCGCCGACCTTGACCGCCGAGTAGTTCTTCGGCACCACCAGCACGCGATCACCCGATGCGATGCGATCGCCCATCGCCGCCCTGGGGACGGACACGCCATGCGGCCCGATGCGCAGGGCTGCGCCGAACACGAACGCCGCCAGCAGGAAGCCCAGAGCGAGGGCGATAAGCGAATACGTCGTGGGCCAGCTAAAGCCCTCGCCCGGCACCTTGCGGATCGAGCGCCGCCGCAGGAACGAGACGATCGACGCGCCCAGCGGACCGAGCACGATCGCGAAGATACCCGCCAGCATGCCCTTCGAGCCGCGCAGAGCGGCGTCGAGCACCGCCGCTGCCGCCCACAGGCCCCAGACGATCGCCGCCGGCCACATCAACGGCGCCCAGATCACCGCGCCGAGATACAGGAGCACGACCAAGAGCAGCCCGCCGAGCGGCCGCGGCCAGCGCATGATCCGGGCGATGCCGAGGAAGCGTGGCGGCTTCTTCAGGCTGTTGCGACGGCGCCGGCGATTGAGCTCGATCTGTCGCGTGCTCTCGCGGGTGCCCATCAGCTCACCAGATCGAGATGCGACTCGGCGGCCAGTACGACATGAACGCGATGCCGATCATCTGTTCCTTCGTGACGGGGCCCCAGTTGCGCGAATCGTCCGAGTCGGCGCGGTTGTCACCCATCATGAAATAGCGGTTATCGGCGATCTTCGTCGGGCCGAAGTCGTCCTGCGGACTGGACACGAACGACTGGTCGAGGAAGCCGCAGCCCGGCGTGCTCTTGACCGACCCGCCCTCAGTCGGACCATCGCCGCTGCAGACGTAGACCTTGCCGCCAATTGCACCGATCGTCTCACCCGGCATGCCGATCAGGCGCTTGACGAACGTCTCGCTCGACGCCGTGTCGGTGTCGTAGACGTCCGCCCCCACGCCGTTGGGGTGGAAGACGATGATCTGGTTGCGGCTCGGGTCCTGGAAGCGCATGGTGAAGCGTGCGGCGATGATGCGCTCGCCGATCGCGATCGTCGGCTCCATCGAGCCGGACGGCACGCGGTACGGCTTCACGATGAACGCCTGCACGAGGTAGGCGATGCCGACCGCGATGACCACGGTCGTGACCAGATCGACGATCGGGTTCTTGCGAATCTCTCTCAGACTGGCCACGTCGTCACATCCTACGTTCCGCGCTGGCGGACGTCAGAGGGCGCTGCCTACTGGAGCTTCTCGCGGATGCGCGCCTGCTTGCCCACCTTGTCGCGCAGGTAGTACAGCTTCGCGCGGCGCACCATGCCGATCGCCCCGACCTCGATCTTGTCGATCTTGGGCGAGTGCAGCGGGAACGTACGCTCCACGCCGATGCCGAACGACTGCTTGCGGACCGTGAAGGTCTCGCGCGTGCCGTGGCCGTGACGCTTGATGCAAACACCCTCGAAGACCTGCACGCGCTGGCGGTTGCCCTCGATCACGCGGAAATGCACCTTGACCGTGTCACCCGCCTTGAACTGCGGGACGTCACGGCGCTGTGCTGCTTCGATCTCTTCAACGATGTTCATACCGGCGGGGATCCTACCCCAAAACCTCGTCCGACCCCGCAGGTTCCCCCGCGCGGGCCTCGGATTGGGCTCTGCGCCACGCCGCAATGCGGCCGTGATCGCCCGATCGGAGGATCTCCGGAACCTCCCAGCCACGGAATTCCAAGGGCCGCGTGTAGTGCGGGTACTCGGGCAATCCGTCGAGCGCGGGCGCGAACGACTCCTCTTCCGCCGACTCGTCGTG
>CAINDT010000056.1 GCA_903847495.1 uncultured Actinomycetes bacterium | reverse complement strand
GGTTCATCTTGAAGTTGCCGCTCAGCGTGCGCACCGACGCATCCGTCAGCACGAGGTGATGCGGGCTCGCCTCGCTCGAGACGCGCACGCCCCGCTCGCGACCCTTCGCGATCTCCTCGATGCTCTCGCGGATCGAGATGTGCTGCAGGTGGATACGTGCGTCCTCCTGCTCGGCCAGACGAATGTCGCGCGCAACCATCAGCGTCTCGGCAATGCCGGGCCAGCCGCCGAGGCCGAGCTTCGCCGAGATGGCGCCCTCGTGCATGTGGCCGCCCTTGGTGAGGGTCGGCTCCTCCTCGTGCAGCGCGATCGGCAGATCGAGCGGCCGTGCGTACTGCAGTGCGCGGCGCATCAGCCGGGCGCTCGCGATCGGCGAGCCGTCGTCGGTAAAGCCCGCCGCGCCGCGTGCCGCGAGGTCGCGCATCTCCGTCAGCGACTCGCCCGCGCGGTCCATGCTGACCGCGGCGAGGAAGCCCGTCTGGATGACAGCCATCTCGCGGGCACGATCGAGCGCGGCCTCGAGCGTGGTGCCCGTGTCGATCGTCGGTGCCGTGTTCGGCATCGACAGGATCGTCGTGTAGCCGCCTGCCGCGCCGGAGGCCGAGCCGGTGGCGCAGTCCTCCTTGTACTCCTGGCCCGGCACGCGCAGGTGCACGTGCGGATCGACGAGGCCCGGCAGGACCGTGCAGCGCGAGCCGTCGACGATGCGCGCGCCCTCGGGGCGCTCCACGCTGTCGCCGATCTGCGCGACCACGCCATCGACGATCAGCAGCTCGGCCGTGACGTCGAGGCCCTCGACGGGGTCGAGCAGACGAGCGCCGGTAATCACCACGGTGGCCTTGTCGGCCGGGATCATCTCGAGCCGGGTCATGCGGCACCCCATTCGCCGGTGCGCTCCCGGAAGTCGATCACAGTGCCGATGCTCGGCCGGTTCATCAGGTCATAGAGAACCGCCATGCGGACGATCAGTCCGGCCTCGACCTGATCCTCGACGAGCGACACGCCGGAGTCGGCGACGTCGGGCGCGATCTCCACGCCGCGGTTCATCGGACCCGGGTGCATGACGACCTGGCCGGGCTTCACGCGGCGGCTGTTGACGCCCCACGTGCGCGCGTACTCGCGCAGCGTCGGCACGAAGTTCTGGCCCGGCTCCATGCGCTCGTGCTGCATGCGCAGGACGTAGATCACGTCGGCCTCGCTCATCGACTCGGGGTCGTCAGAGACCTTCACGCCCGTCGCCTCCTCGATGCCCGGCGGGATCAGCGCGGGCGGGCCGACCAGCGTGACGTCGAGGCCCATCATCTGAAAGCCCTCGATGTTGCTGCGTGCCACGCGGCTGTGCAGGACGTCGCCGACGATCGCGACCTTCACGTCCTTGAGCCGGCCAAGGCGCTTCTTGATCGTGTACAGGTCGAGCAGCGACTGCGTCGGGTGCTGATGCTTGCCGTCGCCCGCGTTCACGACGTGCGCGTCGGACCACTTGGCGGTCAGGTGCGCGGCGCCGATCTGCGGATGGCGGATCACGATGATGTTCGGCTTGTAGGCGTTAAGCGTGCGCACCGTGTCCTTCAGTGACTCGCCCTTATCGACGCTCGAGCCAGCGGCCTTGACGCTGACGACGTCGGCACTCAGGCGCTTGGCGGCCAGCTCGAAGCTCGAGCTCGTACGCGTTGAAGATTCGTAGAAGAGGTTCACGACCGTGCGGCCGCGCAGCGTCGGGACCTTCTTCACATCGCGCTCGACGACGTCCTCGAAGCCCGCTGCTGTCTCGAGGATCCGCTCGATGTCGGTGTCGTCCACATCGCTCATGCCGAGCAGATGCCGTCTGCCGTCGTTCATGCCTCGTCCCCTTCTCCACCGATCAACACGACCTCGTCTACCCCATCCGTCTCCATCAGCCGCACGCGCACGTGCTCGCCAGCTTGTGTGGGCAGGTTCTTGCCCACGAAGTCCGCGCGAAACGGCAGCTCGCGATGGCCGCGATCGGCCAGCACGGCTAGCTGCACGCAGGCCGGGCGGCCGTAATCGAAGACCGCGTCGATCGCGGCTCGCACCGTGCGGCCCGTGTAGAGCACGTCATCGACGAGCACGATCGTGGCGCCCTCGACCGGTGCGTCGAACACCGTCTCGCCCACCACCGGATGATCCGCGATGCGATCCTCGGTCCCCGCCCGCAGGCCAACGTCGTCGCGGTAAAAGCTGATGTCCACCGCCCCGACCGGCACCTCGACGCCCGTCGTGTCCTTGATGCGATCGCGGATGCGCTCGGCGATCGGCACACCGCGCGAGCGGATGCCAA
Organism: uncultured Actinomycetes bacterium; assembly: GCA_903847495.1. Classification (GTDB taxonomy): domain Bacteria; phylum Actinomycetota; class Thermoleophilia; order Gaiellales; family F1-60-MAGs149; genus F1-60-MAGs149. The sequence goes on along the minus strand of CAINDT010000056.1, from coordinate 25 downwards.
CCAGGTGCACGTTCGTCAGATCAGG
>CAINDT010000055.1 GCA_903847495.1 uncultured Actinomycetes bacterium | reverse complement strand
GTGGCGAAGACGCCGAATGGACTCGCCGCGCAGTCCTGGTCGTGGAGCGTGCCGCTCAGCCCGAAGGTTGCCGTCTCGACCACCTCGATCGACGGCAGGATGGGAACGCTTGGCTTCACGACGACGGGTATTCCGTTCTACGGACCGGAAGAGGGTCCGGTGCCACCCGATGAGGCGCACGGGGATCCCGTCTTCAACGGGCTGCTCGACTCGTGCTACGGCCACACCGGCTACAACGCGGACTACCACAACCATGCGGTGCGCTGGACGAGTGCTTGTGGCTTCACGAAGCAGACGATCGTCGGGTACGCCCTCGACGGCTTCCCGATCTACGCCGGTTCGGCCTGCATGAACAAGGCCTGCACCAAGAAGTCGACGTTGAAGAGCGGCTACGTCAAGACGGGCAATCCGAAGCGGAACGCGTGGGATGCCTACACCTACCGCGCCGGTGGTTCGACGACGCTCGACAAGTGCAACGGGCGCACGCAGCCGGACGGCACGTACGGGTATCACGCGACGACGACGTTCCCGTACATCATCGGGTGCTTCCGCGGCACGGCCGTGACGCAGAGCGGCAGAGCCGCCGAGCCGATGCCACGGATGCGCACTGCGGTCCCGTCGTGGGACGGGCGCTCGCTGCTGTGCGGTCCGAACGGTCGGATCTAGACCGGCTCGCGTACCCTACGGGCGTGATCGACGACGCTGACCGCCTTCTCCTGCAGCGCGCGCTCGAGCTCGCCGAGCGCGGGGCGCGTACCGCCGCGCCGAATCCGCGCGTCGGCTGTGTGATCGCGCGCAACGGCACGGTGGTTGCCGAGGGCTGGCACATCGCGCCGGGCACGGCGCACGCCGAGGCGATGGCCCTTGATGTGGCGCAGGAGGGCGCACGCGACGCGACCGTCTACGTCACGCTCGAGCCGTGCGCGCATCACGGCCGGACGCCGCCCTGCTCCGATGCGCTGATTGCGGCGGGGGTGGGGCGGGTCGTCGTCCTGTCGAACGATCCCGCTCCGCACGCATCGGGCAAGGGACTGCTCCAGCTCGCTGATGCCGGCATCCCCGTCGACATCGTGGATGACGACGATCCGCTGGCGATCGCGGCACGGCGGCAGAACGCCGGGTTCCGCTCGGCGATGACGCTCGGGCGCCCGCACGTCACGTACAAGGCCGCGCAGACGCTCGACGGTCGTACCGCCACGCGCACAGGCGACAGCCGCTGGATCTCCGGTGCCGAGGCTCGGGCCCGCGTGCACGAGCTGCGTGCCGAGGCCGGCGCGGTGCTCGTAGGGTCTGGCACGGCGCTGACCGACGACCCGGAACTGACCGCCCGTGACTGCGACCCGCCGGCTACGATCCAACCGCTGCGCGTCGTGTGGGACCGCTCCGCGCGGCTCGGCGCCGCATCGCGACTCGCACAGACCGTCGATCAGGGTCCCGTGCTTCTCCTGTGCGCACCCGGCGCCGACGCCGAGCGTCGCGCTGCCGTCGCTGCGACCGGCATCGAGGTCGCCGACGTTGCCGATCTGCACGCGGGTCTCGCGCTCCTGCACGAGCGC
>CAINDT010000054.1 GCA_903847495.1 uncultured Actinomycetes bacterium | reverse complement strand
CCCGCCTCGACCGTGTCGCCCTCAGCGACCTCGAGCTGCAGCACCGTGCCCTGCATCGGCGAGACGATCGCACCCTCGGCGGCCGCTCCGGCACCGCCGGACATGCGGGCGCGGATGCGCTCACGCGCCTCCTCAGCACCGGCAGAGGCGGGCAGGCGCAGCACGACGTCGTAGCGGCGCCCCTCGACCTCAACCGGCACGTGCCGCGGGATCGTGACGCCGCCGGCAGCCGTAGGTGCTGCGGTGACGGGCTCGTCCGCGAGTGCGGCGCAGGCATCGGCCCACGCACCCTCGACAAGACCCGCGCACGTCTGGCCTTCGGCAAACTCCGGCGCGCGCATGACGATGCGATGCATCGGCAGCAGCGTCTTCGGACCGACGATCTCGTACTCGTCGAGCGCACGGCGCATACGGGCGATCGCGCGCTCACGGGACGTGTCCCACACGAGCAGCTTTGCGACCATCGGGTCGTAGCGGTCGTTGATCTCGCCGCCCTCCTCCACGCCGGACTCGACGCGGATGCCGGGACCGCTCGGCGGCCGGTGGCGGAGCAGCTTGCCCGGCGACGGCGTGAAGCCATTGCCCGGATCCTCGGCGTTGACGCGGCACTCGATCGCATGACCGCGCATGACGATGTCGTCCTGCGTGTACGAGAGCGGGTTGCCCGCAGCCACGAGGATCTGCTCGCGCACGATGTCGACGCCCGTCACCAGCTCGGTGACCGGGTGCTCGACCTGCACGCGGGTGTTCATCTCGAGAAAGTAGAAGTCTCCGTGGCGGTCGAGCAGGCACTCGACGGTGCCGGCGCCGACGTAATCGACGGCCTTCGCAGCGTTGACGGCCATGGCACCCATGCGGGCGCGCAGGTCGGCATCGACCGCGGGCGATGGCGCCTCCTCGACGATCTTCTGGTGGCGGCGCTGCAGCGTGCAGTCGCGCTCGCCGAGATGGATCGTGTTGCCGAGCGTGTCGGCCATCACCTGGATCTCGACGTGCCGGGGATCCTCGACGTACTTCTCGACGTAGACGGCGCCGTTGCCGAACCAGGCCTCGCCCTCGCGCTTGGCTGCCTCGAGCAGGCGCTCGGCCTCCGACGCCTCGTGCACGACCTTGAGGCCACGACCGCCACCACCAGCCGAGGCCTTCAGCGCGATCGGCCAGCCGTACTGCTCGCCGAGCTCGATCACGCGCGCCGGATCGGTGATCTCCTCCGTCGTGCCCGGCACGATCGGCACGTTCGCCTCGGCCATCAGGACGCGCGAGTTGATCTTCGAGCCCATCGCGTCGATCGCGCTGGGCGGCGGCCCGATCCACGTCAGACCGGCCTCGATCACGGCGGTCGCAAACGGCGCGCTCTCGGCGAGGAAGCCGTAGCCCGGGTGGATCGCCTGCGCACCCGTGCGCGTGGCGGCATCGATCAGCTTGGGGATGTTGAGATAGCTCTCGCTCGGCGCGGCGGCACCGAGCAGGACAGCCTCATCGGCGTAGCGCACGTGCGGGGCGCCAGCATCGGCCTCGGAGTAGACCGCGACCGTGGCGATACCGAGCTCGCGGCAGGCGCGAAAGACGCGAATCGCGATCTCGCCGCGGTTGGCGACGAGGATGCGGTCGAACGGCGGCGTGGTCATGCGTCCATCCCGTTGTCGAGCTGCTCGCGGGCGGCCTGACGGCGCCACGCCGAGCGGTACGCGGGATGCCCGGCGAGCGGGCCGTCCTGCTCCACCACGCGCAGGGCCGCCTCGATGGCGAGCTCCTCGCGGGCCTTGGCCTCATCGCGCTCCACGTCACTCACAGCGGGATGTTCCCGTGCTTGCGGCGGGGGCGCTCGACGCGCTTGGTGAGCGACGCCTCGAGGGCGTCGATCAGCGCCTGGCGCGACTCGCGCGGGATGATTACGTCGTCGACGAAGCCGCGCTCGGCCGCCGTGAACGGATTCGAGAAGCGCGCCTTGTACTCGTCGATCAGCTCGGCGCGACGCGCATCCGGATCGGCTGCCTCCGCGAGCTCCTTGCGGTACACGACGTTGACAGCGCCGTCGGGGCCCATCACGGCGACCTCCGCCGTCGGCCACGCCAGGTTGACGTCGGCACGCAGGTGCTTCGAGCCCATCACGTCGTACGCGCCGCCATAGGCCTTGCGCGTAATCAGCGTGAGCTTCGGCACCGTCGCCTCGCCGTAGGCATAGAGCAGCTTGGCGCCATGACGGATGATGCCGCCCCACTCCTGTTCGGTACCCGGCAGGAAGCCCGGCACGTCGACGAGCGTGAGGACGGGAATACCGAAGGCGTCGCAGGTGCGCACGAAGCGGGCGGCCTTCTCCGAGGAGGCGATGTCGAGCACGCCGGCGAGCTGGCCCGGCTGGTTGCCGACGATGCCGATCGAGTGCCCGTTGAGGCGCGCGAAGCCGGTCAGGATGTTCATCGCGTACGTCGGCTGGATCTCGAAGAAGAGACCGTCGTCGGTGATCGAGCGGATCACCGCGTGCATGTCGTACGGCTTGTTCGGGCTGTCCGGGATCAGCGTGTCGAGCTCGGTGCACTCGCGATCCGCCGGGTCGTCCGTCGGCGCCCACGGCGGGGCGTCGAGGTTGTTCTGCGGCAGGAACGAGATCAGCGCGCGCGCATCGGCGATGGCTGCGGCCTCGTCCTCGCAGACGAGATGGCACACGCCGCTCTTCTCGGCGTGCGCGTCCGCGCCGCCGAGCTCCTCCATCGAGACCTCCTCGCCCGTCACCGCGCGAACCACGTCGGGACCCGTGATGAACATGTGCGAGGTCTCGCGGACCATCAGGATGAAGTCGGTGATCGCCGGCGAGTAGACCGCGCCGCCGGCGCAGGGGCCCATGATCAGCGAGATCTGCGGGATCACGCCCGAGGCGTCGACGTTGCGCTGGAAGATGTCGGCGTAGCCGCCGAGCGACACGACGCCCTCCTGGATGCGGGCGCCGCCCGAATCGTTGATGCCGATGATCGGGCAGCCGTAGCGCAGCGCCAGATCCATCACCTTGCAGATCTTCTCGGCGAAGACCTCGCCGAGCGACCCGCCGAAGACGGTGAAGTCCTGCGAGAACGCGAACACGCGGCGGCCATGGATCAGGCCGTGCCCGGTGATGACACCGTCGCCGTAGGGGCGGCGATCGGCCAGCTCGGCGTTGCGATGCTGGGCGTAGCGGTCGATCTCGCGAAACGTGCCGGCGTCGAACAGCGCCTCGATGCGCTCACGCGCCAGTCCCTTGCCGCGAGCGCGCTGGCGCTCCTCGGCCTTGGGATCGAGATGCTCGGACTGCACGCGCAGCTCCTCGAGGTGGGCGATGCGCTGGGCGGTGGTACCGGGTTCGTGGCGGTCGGTCACAGGATCTCGTCTTCCTCTCGGACGGCGGGAGAATACCCCGTCGGGCGTCGCTCAGCGGTCGTGCGTGCCCCAGGTCTCGCGCAGGACGCCGCAGACCTCGCCGACCGTGGCGTGTGCGGCAAGGGCGTCCTTCATGGGGTGGAGCAGGTTCGTGTCGGAGTCGGCAGCGGCGCGGACGGCGGCGAGCGCCGACTCGACCGTGCCGGAGTCGCGCGCGGCACGCAGCGCCTGGGTGCGCGCGACCTGCTGCTGCTCGAGGCTCGCGTCGATCCGGTGGATCGGCACCTCGGGCTCCTCCTCGTTGCGGTACTTGTTGACGCCGACGACGATGTCGTCGCCGTTCTCGAGGCGGCGCAGCGAGCGGTAGGCGGAGTCCTCGATCTGATCCTGGATGAAGCCCTGCTCCGTCGCGACGACGCTGCCGCCGAGCTTGTCGATCTCGCCGATCAGCTCGAGCGCGCGAGCCTCGAGCTCGTCGGTGAGGCCCTCGATGTACCAGGAGCCGCCGAACGGATCGGCGGTGGCGGTGATCCCGGACTCGTGCGCCAGCACCTGCTGCGTGCGCAGCGCGAGCGTGGCGGCGTGCTCCGTCGGCAGCGCGAGCGCCTCGTCGAAGCCGTTGGTGTGCAGCGACTGCGCGCCACCGGCCGTGGCCGAGAAGGCCTGCAGCGCGACGCGGATCAGGTTGACCTCGGGCTGCTGCGCCGTCAGCGTCGAGCCACCCGTCTGCGCGTGGAAGCGCAGCATCTTCGAGCGGTCGTCCTTCGCTCCGAAGCGCTCCTCCATGAAGCGCGCCCACATGCGGCGCGCGGCGCGGAACTTCGCGACCTCCTGGAAGACGTCGTTGTGCGCGTTGAAGAAGAAGGACAGACGTGGCGCGAACGAATCGACATCGAGCCCGGCATCGACGGCGGCCTGCACGTAGGCAAGGCCGTTCGCGAGCGTGAACGCGAGCTCCTGCACCGCCGTGGAACCGGCCTCGCGGATGTGGTACCCGGAGATCGAGATCGTGTTGAAGCGCGGCAGGTGCTCCTTGGCGTAGGCCATGGTGTCGACCGTCAGGCGCATCGACGGGCGCGGCGGGTAGATGTAGTTCCCGCGCGCCGCGTACTCCTTGAGGATGTCGTTCTGGATCGTG